>NZ_DATGLN010000034.1:0-1143 GCF_035294165.1 Chthonomonas sp. | reverse complement strand
GGTTGCCTCCACGGATGTTGTCATCGCGCAAGGTAAAGGTGGAGTGGCCGCTGATCTTGATCTCCGATCCCGTCTCCTTGCCTAGCTTCGCGAGCCAGCTTCCCAAAGAGCCAAGAAAGCCGTGTGTCCTCGGCTTTACCTCTGTAGGGGATGCAACTCCAGAAGTGGCGGCGGGCAGGGTAAAGCCGGGCAAGACGCCGAGTGGAATGCGAGTCGGCTGTGTGTTCGGTGGCCCCATGCGGGTGGTGTCTAACGTTTGCCCCCCGTTGCCGTTTTTGCTGGCGATGTCCAAAGCGCGCATGGCCTCCCAAAGGGTACGTGGGGCGATGGAGATCGTGGGAAGACGCGGCGCAGAGCCTGTGGAGGCTCTGGTAGGTGGTGCCGACTGCGTGGCGGCCGGTTGCGGCGGGGCAACAGCTGTGGTATCTCCCGCTTTGGCCATTACGGGTTCCATGCACAGAAGAGCCATCACCACTGTAGAAGGTTTTTTACGAATAGCGAACATAGCCTTTTTCCACGCTCTCGGCACAGTTACATCTTTTTCGTAGTTGTCGTTTGAGGCATGGGGGATGCGCTCTTTACAGCCTAGTTTCAGAGTAATCTATCAAAAAAACCTGCTTGTTATGCTGGGGGGCAACGAACTACAGAATACCGTTCGACACGCTGGTTATATTATATCACAATTCTACAGCTAGCGAGTTACTCTCCCAAAGGCTGTAAACGACCGCACGGCCAGAATCAAAGGTCTCTCGCTTCGCTTCGAGATGACACACTTCAAGGCCGACGGTGCTGCGCTCAAAGCCGACGCCCTTCCCCTCGTTCGAGATGACATGGTTTCCGAGCGCACATTTCTACGAACCGCATATTGCGGCTCCCATTCGCGTTGTTGCTTCTAGCTCTAGGAACATTATACACGACGTGCATCCGAGCTTCGCACCTAATACCAAGACCTATGTCTAGCTTCGATCTCAACCGGTGCAGAAGCAATTGCCGGCGCCTGCGGCTTCGTCGTCTTATGCAACCCTACTGTGGTGGGAATGGCTCCGTTGCCGTAGTCCCAGCCTTTTTGCCTTTGGGCTTTTCCTCCCATGGTTCGGCCAGCCACGCTTTAACCTTTGCTCCTTGCTCCGGAAAATACTTCTC
>NZ_DATGLN010000033.1:0-27828 GCF_035294165.1 Chthonomonas sp. | reverse complement strand
CTTCTTGCGCTCCTGTACCGACTTGAGAGCTTCCCCTGCCTTCCTTCTCGCCGCTACGACCAACTGGGCAGGCAGGTCAGGGTGCGCTTGCCGAAGGGACTTGTAGGTTGCCCGGTGCAGTCGGGTTCCGTTGCGCTCGTTATTGTCCCACCCGTAACGGCAGACGACGTTGAAGCAGTCTGTAAATTGCAAGAGAGTCTCCCATAGAGCCGCTTCGGTAGCAGGGTCAATATGCAGTTTCAGACGCAACGTGACTTTCAACGATTTGCCTCTATAGTTTTTGTCTGCCGAGGGTATTATATCATCAATACTCTCGGTTGACGAACTAGATTGGAAAGGAATGCTGCGGATAGCAATTCCTCCCCCGCGTAAACGCGGGGGTCTCCTACCCCTGTTTTTATGATAGTCATACTTCTCGTTAGGCTCTTAAGCTACTGACTTCTTTCGAGAGCGGTCATGTAAGTTTAACGTGAGGAGATCAAAATGTCAAGATACAATATATGCCCGCTTACTCCGGCTCTTGTAAGGCTTTTACAATCGTGCGTTGACCTTTGTACGGCAGACACGAAAACACTTGCGAGGTACTTACGAGTTTCACTAAAACGATCAACACGGAATTCCAACGTATCTGCTCCCTGCTAAATGTGCCTAGCAGAACCGCAGCGCTGCTTACAGCTTTGTCGGAAGGTTGGATTGCATTTTCTAAGTCTTCTCAGACGACGGCACCATGGGCATTGTCTGATTTTTCAGTATTTACGTCATCAGATGCTGAAAGTTATACTGAGGCTGTAGCATCGCCGAAGGCGGCTACCGATCAAACACCAAAAAAGGAGGCAAGCTCGATGGAAGTAGCTTGCGAAACAGCTCGTCGTAAAGAGGTTTTCACACCCTTTGTCATGCTGTGGGTAGAGGAGGTGCCGGCAGAGCGGGTTTACGGCTCGCGAAGCGTTTTTTCCGAAGCACCTTCAGGAGCACAGGTATATCCCTCCGACACCGATTTCGAGAAGGATGAGCATACCGGAATGGTTGAAACATCCTTTACCTACACTTTTTAAGGATATGGGTGTACGTCAGAGGGCTAGTCTGCGTGTTGCCTTCGGCTTCGGAATAATCGCCGTTGTGCTGATAAGTATCTACCTAGCGAATAAGCTGGGAGGGCGTGGGCCGGGCGCAGACCCCATTTCCCAACTCATGCCGCGTACGCTCTCGCCCTCTCCCACCACTTTTGAGAAGTGCAACGAGCTATATGCCTTTACAGGTACCGGCCCGTTGATGAAACAACCGAAGACACACTATACTCGTCAAGAGTTCGACAAGCTGCTCTCCTACGCCTTTTATTCGGATACAGACCCAGATTCGTGGCTGGTAAACGGAGGCGCTCTGGGGGCCATGTGTCACCTCAACTTGCCTACAGATGATCCCAAATTACGGGTTTATGAAGAGGTAGAAATGACAAAAGCTGCGAACACATTTTTGCGCCATCCCGAACCTGTCATGCGTTGGCAGGCGGCGAAGCTTATCGAAACACAGCATCTGCTAGGGTCCGAAAGCGCCCTAAGAGCCGCTTTGCGCGCGGAAAAGAACCCTGTCGTGGCTCAAGAGATGCGCAAGGCGTTAGCTGCCTGTGGAGGGTAAAAAGTGAAAAGAAAGCCCTTTATTTTTATCGTTTCACAGCTCCATGAACCGAATGTGGATCAGGTTATTGCACGATTAGAGCGAAGAGGAGTAGACTTTTTTCGTTTCGATACCGAAACTCTCCCATTGGTATCAACGGTTCGAGTATACGATGATGGATCGGACAGTTATGCTGTAATTTCCTGTAATGGCCAGACAGTAGATACGCGTCAGATCACCACGATTTGGCGACGGCGCATAGGGGAGTTTATTTTACCTGATAATCTAGATGAGCGTACAGAAGGTTTTGTGAAGTATGAGTGCGCGGCTTTACTGCATTCATTTTTTGAAAAAATAGAGTGTTTCTGGGTAAACCACTTTCTCAGCGATTATAGGGCTAATATTAAGTCATATCAGCTGCAAGTAGCACGACAAGTTGGCTTGAGAGTGCCTCGAACTCTGGTGACTAATGAGCCGGAAGCAGTTGAAGAATTTATGAATCAATGTAATTCGAAAATACTATTTAAGCCGGTGATAGGCTTGATTCACGGTGGACCACACGACTTTAGCCAGGAGGCGGCGATTAAGTATAAAGGACAATTTCGCCTATCTCCACACATACTCACTGAAAGACCGACTAGCCTAAAAACCGTTTTTTCGCAACTCCTAACCTCAGAAAAGATACCCTATCTTAAGTTTTTGCCTGGATGCCCTGCGACATTTCAAGAGTATATAGAAAAGCGTTTTGATGTACGAATAACGATTATCGGGAACGAACTATTTGCAGTTGAAGTCCATTCTCAGGATAATAGCGAGACACAAATAGATTTTCGTAGACAAGCCCTTGATCCTGTCGGATTCCTAGACCATGAGATACATCACCTTCCAGATCAAACTGCTCAAAAACTCTTGTGTCTCATGAATAAGCTGCAACTCGTGTTCGGATGCGTAGACATGGTTCTAACCCCGGAGGGTGAGTATGTATTTTTGGAGGTTAATACTGCCGGACAATGGGGATGGATGGAACACCTGCTCGGCCTTCCAATGACAGATGTTTTGACTGAGCTGCTTATACGAGGTAGCTTATAGTATTCTTCAAGACCAGATTATATTCATCCTAGGTAACCACAGTGGAACATAGTACCTCAAGCGCTTCTACTGCAGCAGCAGCTACAGATAAGACCAAGCCGATTGATGTGGGCATTTGGATCGCAGGGCTTGGTATTGGGGCGTTTGTACTCGTCTATGGAACTCTTGCGGTGGTGCGTGTAATGCGGCTCGAAGCCGCTGCATTCGATCTAGGTATCTTCGATCAAACGCTCTGGAAGCTCTCGCGATTTGAGGCGCCGTACTGCACTGTGCGAGGGATGAATCTTTTCGGTGACCATTTCACACCCATTCTCTTTCTGCTTATCCCCCTCTATTGGTTCTTTCCTGAACCTCATACTCTCGTTTTTTTGCAAGCAGTTGCGCTTGCAGTGGGGGCTTGGCCGCTCTATCGGTTAGCACGATTTCATGGGGTAGGTTCCTGGCTCTCTGCGGCGCTTGTGCTGACCTACCTTCTGGCTCCTGCTTTGGGAGCACCCGCCCTTTTCGATTTCCATCCGAATATGTTGGCCGTGCCCTGTTTGCTGTTTGCTATTGACGCGATGGAGCGTGAGAATTATCGCTCTCTTGCCCTATGGGTAGCGCTTTCTCTGTTTTGTAGACAGGATTTAGCTCTCAGCATCATGGCCTTCGGTATGGTGAGCCTATTGCGCACGCCGGCTTTAAAATGCTCTGTTTCAGAGAGTATCGCAGAGGTTGTTCGTCGCCGATGGAAGCGCGGCATCGCCGGGATCTCTTTACTCGCTGCCGGTGGTATTTGGCTGATTGCGAGCCTTTCGATTATGAATCGGCTGTCAGGACATACAACAGGCTATACTGCCCTCTATAGCGCCTGGGGCAACACGCCCTTGCAGATCGTAACTCATATTATCCTTCACCCAGGCCGTGTTATGTCGTTCGTTTTTTCTCGGCCCACCGGGCTTTTCGTGCTTCAGATCGTGCTGCCGACTGCTGGACTGTGTCTGGGTGCCCCCGAGATACTGTTGGGAGCCTTACCGGAACTTCTAGCCGATGTGCTAAGCGATCGAGCCGTAATGCGCACCATTATGGCCGAGTATACTCCGGCCATAATGCCGTTTGTCTATGCCGCCGCCGCTATAGGGCTGGCACGCCTCGCAAAACTTTTGCAGCGCTGGGGGATTTTCTCTATAGGCGAGGAGTTGCTTGTGAGCGCTGTGCTTGTTTTTTTAGGGGGCTACTGTTTTTGGAGCTACGGTTCCTGGGATACGTTTGGAAAGATATGGAGCGGCTTTTTAACTAATAAGGAGATTCAAGAGCGCAAAGCTCTGCTCGCTACCATTCCACAAAGCGCTTCGGTATCGGCTACAGCCGATCTTGTGGTGCCTTTAGCCCATCGCAACATTATCTATATGTTTCCTAATCCCTTTCTTCGCGCCTGGTATGGGCCTGGATGGGAGGCCATTTTAGAGGAAAACCGAAATGAGCATCCTCCCCTACCTCACGATCTTTATGCGCTCTTAAAAGCCCATAGTGCCGGTGTACAGTATATTGTGGCTGCCGATGCCGGGCCATATCAACCACTAATAATGTCGGCCTTACAAACAGGTTTCTATCGCAGGGCTGCTAGTGCAGCCGGAATGATCATACTTGTTCGTCAAAAAGCTCCTTAAGGAGGAAAAAAACCGTACTATGCATGAAACTAGTCTTCGTTCTAAAGCATTTACGCTAGTAGAACTCCTTGTTGTTATCGCGATAATCGGTCTATTAGCGGCTCTCCTCTTCCCGGTGTTTGCCCGTGCGCGAGAGGCAGCACGATCTGATGTGTGTCTCTCGAACCTGAAGCAGTTAGGGACGGCCATGGCCATCTATTTACAGGATTACGACCAAACCTACCCAATGAGCCGTATGCCCGATGCTCGACATCCTCTGAGTGGATGCACCTCTACCCAAACAGGTGCTCCCCCGGATAGCAAATTGGAAGGCAGTAGCATTAACTGGAAGCGTGTGATCATGCCCTATCTTAAAAATCGAGCCGTGTTTCAATGCCCTTCCAACTTGGATGCATGGCATATCAACGGGCCTGATATTCACACACAGGTTCCGGGCGATGAAACAAACTATGCCTATCCAAGCGCTCAATGGTTGCCTATCTCTTACGGTCTTAACGGCAGTTTTTTCAACGAGGCCATTCCTCCCTGTTGGTATAAGGAGCCGCGCGATCGTCCCCGTCGCGAATCGGAGATATCTCAGCCGGCTCAACTCATCCTGTTGCTGGAGACACGCTGGAGTTTCTCAGACCTTGGAGATTGGTTTATTGAGCTACCTGGGCCGGATAGCCCTCAACAGGGTCCGTTCCAATCGCACAATGGGGCGTGTAACTGGCTTTTTGCCGATCTCCATGCCAAGCACCTGGTGCCGGCGGCTGTTTGTGAACTCCACGGGTGGACGGAAAACTATCCCGACCCAACCAACGGCTGTTTGTTTGTGTCGCGTCAATCGGAGTATGGGCATTAGCTAGGCGAAATCGCTGAGGGGTTTGTGAACGTGGGATAGGAGCGCTGTCGCTAGCTTAACGAAGACGGGTGAAAGGCTTCGAGCAAGAGGGGCCGTTTCTGGAGAACGGATGGGTGGAACGGAGATCACAGAAAGCTCTAGAAGGAACTTATCCCCTCTAACAGGAACGACTTAATGTTTTGTTCATCTTGCTGGAACGTGAACTGGAAGCGGCGGCTGAAGCGGAAACTCGCTCTAAGCGTCTCTTGAATGTGGGCGTTGACGAGGGTACGGGTGTAGGTAAAGTAGATGGGGCCGAAAAGGTGCCGACTGATGACGAGGTTAAGCCGTTGAAAAGGATCGTAGTTGAGGGCAAGCTCTTCAAAGCCGAGAGCGTGGGCAGGCTGATCGAAAATGGCGGGCAAAACGGCTCCGGCCACAAGGCTGGTAAGCTGTTGGGTGAAAAGCTGCGTTGGGTTTAGCCCAAAGGTATTTTGAGAGAGCACCGGGCCACCAAGTGCGGCAAGAAACCGCTGTTCAAGCAACTGCTGATCGCCGATGAAGTCGGGCGGATCCGTTTGGAAGGTGAGGCGTAAGCGTGAGCGTTGGGTTATGGGGTCGAACACGTTGCCGGTGATGGGGCCTTGAGCGTTCACGATGACCCGATAGCGTTTTTCTCCGGAGAAGGTGCCAGGTGCAGCCAGCGTCATGTTGGTTTGGGCGCGAAGACTGACCTCAACCCCAAGTATGGGCACGTTTGGTTGTTCGGGGTCTTGGGTAGGATAGCTCAGCGTGAGGCGCCCGGGCGGTAGGATGGTAAAGCGTGCCGTAGGCAGATTAAGGCGTCCTTCGAGAATGTCGAGGGTTCCGTTTAGTTGGACGGCGAGATTCGAGGTGGCGCCGGCAGGGTTTGTTTCTTCGATGGTTGTGATGTTCGCTGTGCGCCTTGGTACCCCAGAAACCAGAATGGTGCCGCTTACGCGGGCGCTAAGCGCCGAAGCGGATAGCTGCACATTACGGTCGAGATGGAGGGCTATCTGGAAGCGATGGACAAGCGGGATAACAAGCCCTCCGGTGCCGGTGCCTCCTACATCGGACGGAGGGATGGCAAGCGTATTGCTAAGATAGATATCGCCTTGAAGTTCTGGCCTTGTCAGCGAACCTGCCACCCGTAGCAAAACCCGCGCCTCTCCTCGTACGGTACCGCTATGAAACCCGGGGATAGGCGATTCATCAAAGACGATGTCACCGGCTTGCAGCGTGATTCCGGTATTACTCTGCTGCGTGATGGGCAGTGCCCCAAAAAGATTCACCGGCTGAACGGTGTTGGGAAGAACCGCACCGGTTTTGGGGTCGAAAAGAGCCGTTTCCGCGTGGAAGTCGTTAGATACTTGGATTTGGCTTCCGTTGAAAATGAGCGAGCCGGCGATGTTGCGCAGGCCGGTACGCAGGTAGTGCGGTTTGTGGGTGGTGGTGTCGAGATAGCCAATGCGAAGGCGATTGGCTTGCACGTCGAGTGCTCCGTTGACATTGGGCGATTGAACGGTGTTGGTAAGATGAGCCGATAGAGAGAAGACACCATTCGTATCGAGCACGAGGCTAGGCGCAAAGACGCGGAGGAGATCGAGCTTCTGTTGAGGCACGCGAGCGGTAAAATCGAGTGTTGCTGATTCAGGAAGGAAAGGAGGCTGCCATGAGAAGTCAACCGAGCCAAAAAACTCCGTTTCGAACTGTTGAGGTTGGTTATCGGCCCCCGCCACGGCGATAGAGACGGTTACAGGGTCGAGAACGGCGCGCGGTTCGGCGATATGGATATGGCTTACATCAATGCTGTCTATTCGAAAATCGCGAAACGAGGTGTGTAAGAGCACGTTCTTCGCATCGGCCGAGACATCGAGAACCGGCGCCTTCGTGGTGCCGGAGGCGACGACAAAAAGATCGGCTTTCCCCTTCAACTGAGAAAGCGTTTGGATTAGTGCATTGCTCGAAGTCGCCGCCGGACTTGTGTTTACTGTAGGGAGCCACTCGGTGAGTCGCCCGAGATCGAAGTTATAGAGGCTGAGATCGCCTTGAATGGGGCCGTGGAACGCCACGTTGATCTGTCGGGAGAAGAGGGTGGCTTCTGGGCTGTTAAGGGTTAAAGCCGGAGCGTTGCTTTGCGGTAGGGGCATGACGAGCGCCTCTTTGGTAAGTCGCCCGCTGCCCTGCACGGAGGCAATAGTGTTGTTGCCGATCTGGATTTGGTCTAAATGAAAACGGATGTCGGCAACGGGGGAGTCGGCTGTGCCGGTGAGTTGAGCCGTGCCCGAAAAGCTGCCTTGAAGAGGCGGATTGAAGCTGCGAAGGTAGGTGAGCGTGCGCTGGCCGGCATCTGTTTGGGCGAACGGGGAAGCCCCTAGCAGGCCGAGGAAGCGTGCTAGCTGAAGCCGATTCCATTCGACGGTGCCCGAAATCTGCTTCGATTTCAGGTCATAAGTCGCGTTGTGAACGGTGATCGCGTCATCAGGTTCCGAGTTTGGTTTAGAAGGGGTAGTCGAATCGGTGGGAAGAAAGGTAAGTTGGCTTAATTGGATGCGGTCTTTCTGATAGTCCCAACGGCTTGTAATTTGGCCAAGGGCGTCGCCGCGATAGGCTAAATTAGCTCCGTTGAGGTTAGCGGTGGCTTCAAGGTCATTGAGCGGCCCCTGTATTTGGCTAAAGAAGCCGATGGTGCCGGTTAGGTCGGCATAAGGTTTGCCGGTGAGCATTGCCGCCAAATCGGGAATGTTAAGGCTATCTCCGGTAAGCTCGAGGTTTAACTGATGATCGGGTGTCAGCGTTCCATGAGCCACAATTTGACCGTTGGCGGTGGCGATTTGAGCGTTTTGTAGCTGGAAGCCCTGATGCGATGTGTAGAAGAGGGTGGCCTCCGCATTTGATATGGCCACCCCGTTGAGCGAGGCATGTTGGAGGCTAAACGTAACGGGATGCAGGAGATGGAGATCGTGGAGGGTGCCACCCACATCTATCTCGGAGCTTTCCAGGCTGCCTACGATGGAGTCGGGGCGAATGGCGGCCTTTTGCAGAGTGTCCAAAGCCCCTAGTTTTTGGAGGAGATCGTTCACATCCACATGGCGCACCACGGCGACTAGGGCAACACCTGGGTCATGACTTTGCAGGCCATTGATGGTTCCACGAAGGGTAAGCTCGCCAGGATACTGCTCCGCAAGCCCTCGCACAATCTGGAGCGAATTCGGGGTTAATTGAAACCCTGCGCTGATTCTATCGAAGCCCAAACGTCCGGCTTGAACCGAAAAGGCGTTAAGCACACCGGTTACTTGCGGCTGATGGAAAGACCCTCCAATATACGCTCTCAGGTAACCTACCCCATTAAGCTGGGCAAGGTCGAATAGGGCAGCAGGGGATGAGGTGGAGTTGCCATTCTCTTCCGTAAACAGGGGCGCTTTCGTCGCTTTTGCTTGGGTAAGTTCACGCCAAAGTCCACCGATATCCACTTCATCGGCCACCAGCCTGAGGTTCAGCTTTTGATGGGTTACATCTACAAGCCCACGGGCCAAGGCGATGCCCATATCGTCTTCTAGGCGCAAATTTCGGATGAAAACTCGTTGCGGTGTTCCATGCGCTCGAAGGTAAATAAGAGCGATGCGACGCCCTTTCGAGCGGAAGTTGTTGACCTCCACTTGGGTGTTGAACTGAGGCTCCTGGCCGCTCTGCACACGAAACGCCACATCGGCTTTGGCAGTGCCCTCCATGGGTTGGTGAAGAAGGCTGCCAAGCGTTTGTAGCGGGAGGCCCTGCATGTGGGCTTGGGCGATGACTGCGAGCTTCGGTGAGGAGATAGCATTCGCGCGAATCGCAATCTGGCCGTGTGCAAACGCGCCTTGAAGGTCGGCCGTAAGCCGGTTGTCCGCATAAAAGGCTTTGAGTTGCAGCGGACCGGCGGTGATATTTCGGTAGTTTACGTGGCTCAGAGGGCCTTGAAGTTGGGCTACAGGATGGTTGAGAGGGCCTACCAAGGCGAAGTGAAGGGAGGGCGAGGTAGCATTGAGGTTTGGCAACAGCGATCGCACTTTCGGAGAGAACGTTTGAAACCACGGCAGGTATCGAAGTTGAGACCAGACCTGAGCCAAATGAAGATTCTGACCGTTGCCTTGCACATCGGCTACAAGGTTCTGAAAGGGTTGGGTGAGGTTGGCCACGTGACCCGAAAGTGCAATTTGGCTGCCAGCAAAACGAGCCTGCAGGGTACCTTGGCAAAGTGTAGGAAGCAGCGTGAGGTCGGCCTGGAGATCGGTCACCGGAGCGCTGAGAGGTGAGGGGCGGAAGGCGACGTTATGAAGATTTAGCGTCCCTTCAAGCTGCATCCAGTGTTTGCCGATATTCCATGCGGCCGTGAGCGGATGGGGCGCTAAAAGCAGATCGGCATGGAGGTCGGCCTGACCCTCCATCACCTGGCCGAATCGGCTCGGGAAAAGCTGTTGGGCGATATCGGGTAGATGAAGACCCTTTCCATCAAGCCGTAAGGCAAGAACTTGATTGGGTTGTAGGAGGAGAGTGGAGTGAAGGGCACCCTTGAGGCCTTGGCGGCCTAGGCCGCTAAGGTTGACCCCGAAAGAGCCGTCTGGCAGTAGAGCGATAGTCCCATTGATACGGGTAAAGGTGGCGTGCACCGGTGCTGTACGCGGCGATAGGAGAGCGTTATCGCTATAGCGTAGGGTGCCGTTGGCGATGAAGATATGACGGGTGAGCGGTCTACCGGGCTTCTTTTTGGGTTTGAGAAGTTGGCTAAAGTTCCATAGGCCGGAGCGATTACGTGCTACAAACAGGAAAGGCTCGGTGAGTTGAATTTGCTTTACATAGGGCGCTTGGATGTTGTGTGCGAAGAGGAGGGTAGCGAGATCGTAGGACAGGCTTACCTTCGCGGCAGTTGCCAGAGGTGCGGAGGGCATGTGGGAACTTTCGGCTACAAAAACCTGATAGAGGCTCACCCGATTGGCGGTTAGGCGGAAGGGACTGTACTGGAAGTGAACGCGCTCCACGCGCACGGTGCGCCCCACTGCCTGTGTGGCCTGATCTGAGAGGATGCGGGCAAGATTTTGGTCGGATAAAAGAAAGGACGTCCAGCGGTGCACACCGAAGATGCCACCCACAAGCACAAGGCCGGCCGGCAATAGAAGAAGCAGCCCATTCAGCAGGTGGCGTAGGTACCGCATGGTTCGAGTTCGCCCATCGTTTCTTTCTTGGCAAGAGTTTACCACCTAAACTCTCAGTTTTGAGCGGAGGATTCCGATTTGGGCTGAAGGGGGCTATCACGCGAATTGTCCAGAAAAAAGCCTGTGGAAGGAAATTGCGAGTAAGCACATTGCTCTCCCCTCCCCCTGTAGGGCGAGGGCCTCGGCGTCCATGTCACCTCGAAGCGAAGCTGAGAGGTCTTCGCATTCCATTCTCACTAAGGGCGAGGACGTGTGCCTTGAGGAGAAGGGTGTCGGCCTTGAAAAGCCGATGATACGCCTGTCGTTTCGAGCCGACGGCGAGATGAACACCTGTCATTTCGAGCCGAAGGCGAGAAATCTTAAGTTTCTATTCCCACCAGCGCTTTAAGATTATGAAAGAGGCATAAAAACCTGGCCTTTTGTAGAGGACGGGAGAGGCAGGAAAAAACGGCCTTGCATGAGAAGTATGCTCTGCAGAAATTTCGTAGACGGAGGATACCATGCCTGACCTTTTTCACCCACAGATGATGGACTACCTGGAGCGCCTCGTGCCCAAACGCCATGAGATTATGCTGGAGATGGAGGCACGTGCGCGCGAGATCGGCTTTCCCATCATCGGTATTGCGGGTGGGCAGTTTCTTTATCTGATCGCGCGTATGATGAAGGCCACCCGCATCTTTGAACTAGGCTCTGGGTACGGCTACTCAACCGCGTGGTTTGCGCGTGCTGTTCGCGAAAACGGCGGCGGTGTGGTGCACCACGTGGTTTGGGATGAGAACCTTTCATCGCAGGCAAGGGACTATTTGGGGCGCCTTGGCTATTCCGATATCGTGCAGTTTCACGTTGCGGAGGCGGTGGAGACTTTGAAGGCCACCACGGGACCTTTTGACCTCATCTTCAACGACATAGACAAAACAGGCTACCCGGCCTCGATACCGGTGATAAAGGAGAAACTGCGGCCTGGTGGGGTTTTATTGTTAGACAACATGTTATGGCATGGCGCTATTTTCAATCCGGCGGACGCTTCCGAAGCGACGAGAGCCATTCATGAAACCACACGATTGCTCACCCAAGACCCTCAATTTATCAGCAGCCTCATTCCCATTCGCGACGGCATTATGTTGAGCTACTATGTGCCCTAGAATTTTGCGCCCGATCTAGTCGCGACTGCCTTCGTTAAAAGCGTATTCGCTGGAGTAGTTGGGTGGCTCTTTGGTGATCCAAACATCATGCACGTGGCTTTCACGCAGTGAGGCAGACGTTTGGCGTACGAATCGCGCTTTCTGATGAAGCTCCTTAATGGTTCGTGCACCCACATATCCAAGCCCGGATCGGATGCCACCGAGGAGCTGATAGATGGTGTCGTTCATCGCGCCTTTGTAGGGTACCCGACCCTCCACGCCTTCGGGAACGTAGCGGGAGGCGTTCTCAATGCCGTAGCGGTCACTGGAGCCTTCTTGTAGGGCCCCTTCGCTGCCCATGCCGCGATACTCTTTGTAAGCGCGTCCTTGATAGAGGATCACCTCCCCTGGGGCTTCGTCGGTGCCGGCCAGCATGTTGCCCACCATAACCGCAGCGGCTCCTGCGGCCAGGGCTTTGGTGGCATCGCCGCTCCATCGTATGCCGCCATCGGCAATTACGGGTATGTCGTAGCAAGCGGCCTCTTCTGCACACTCCATCACTGCGGTGAATTGGGGTACCCCCACGCCGCTGACGATGCGGGTGGTGCAGATGCTACCGGCCCCAAGCCCCACCCGTATGGCGTCGGCGCCGGCCTCGATGAGGGCGCGGGTGCCCTCGCGCGTGGCGACATTGCCGGCAATAACCGGTAGATCGGGGAACCTTTGTTTAATGGCGCGCACGGCGTTGATGACGTCAAGCGAATGGCCGTGGGCTGCGTCAATAACAATGACATCTACACCGGCCTCTACGAGAACTGCCGTTCGCCCCACCGGGTCACGCAAGGGGCCTACCGCTGCTCCACATCGTAGACGCCCACGGGCATCCTTCGTTGCGTTGGGGTATTCGCGAACTTTTTGGATATCTTTAATGGTGATCAACCCAAGAAGGCGTCGGTTTTCGTCTACAATGGGCAGTTTCTCGATGCGATGCGCTTGCAGTATCTGTTGGGCCTGCTCTAGGGTGGTGCCGAGCGGGGCGGTGATCAGCCCGCCCGGTCGCGAGGAATCGGTGGTCATCACCTCATGGATGGGGCGATTGTAGTTGGTTTCAAAGCGGATATCGCGGTTGGTAAGGATGCCGACGAGTTTGCCGGTGTCCGGCTCGGTGATGGGCACTCCGGAGATATGGTAGCGCTCCATGATCTGCAGGGCGTCGCGGATGGTGCGATTCGGGGGAAGGCTAATAGGGTCTACGATGATGCCATGTTCGGAGCGCTTCACCTTATCCACCTCTTGTGCCTGTGCGGCCGGGCTCATGTTGCGGTGAATAATGCCAAGCCCTCCTTCTCGAGCCATTGCAATGGCCATGCGTGCCCCTGTAACGCGATCCATCGGCGAGCTAAGCACCGGTGCTTTCAGCCAAATGCCGCGTGCAATTTCCGTTCTTAAATCCACATCGGCGGGGCGCACGGCGCTTTCTCCGGGCACCAGAAGAACGTCGTCAAAGCTTAGCCCCTCGCGTATTTTCACATCCGTCTCCTGCATTTCTCCAATCCCCATTCCCATCGGCTCCTCGAACACTGCAAGGTTAGTAGAAATTATACCTTCTTCCCCGCGCTCTTCTCTATCGGCACGTCATTGAGGAAAGTGGTGGGTTGGGGAGGGAAGGAGGTAGAGAATAAGCAGGAACGGCAGGCCTACCACCAGCACGTATTGAAGACGAATGCCACGCCAGCCAAACGCCAAACGCGCCAGCAGATAGAAGGCATACAGGAACCACGTAATAAAGGCTGCAAGGTTGTGAGGGTCTTCCAGCCAGAGCAGTGGCGAGGTGCTGAGGTGGACAATGTAGGCCACACCTAGCGCCAAACCCAGCGTTAAGAGAGGCAGGCCGTAGGCCACCGAGAGATAGGCGGCCCGATCGAGTGTGGCAAGTGGGGGGAGCAGGCGGAAGGGGCCGGCGATGCGGCGTGCTTTGAGCAGGCGATTTTGTAGGAGGTAAAGGCAAGCGCAGGCGAAAGCAAGCACAAATAGCGCGATTCCGGCCACGATGGTCATAACGTGCAGGCTAACAATCTGCGTTTCGATCATCTTGTTTTTGGCTAGGGGGCTGTTGGTATTGAGAAGCCCCCAGACAAGAAAAAGGATAATGATCGGCAAAGCCGCCGCACCAAGGACACGAAGGTTGAGGCGCAGGTCAAATAGAAGAAGCAGAATGGCCAAAGTCCAGGCCATAACGGCGAGAGTGCCGTACTTGCTGGCGAAGGGCGATAGATGGGTGAGAACACACCAGGCGCCGGTAGCTGCCAGTTGCAGCAGGATGGCAGAAACGAGGGCAATGCGTGCCCAGAACAGAAGCGACGTGTTACTACCGGCGTTTGATGGGGCCTTGGGTGCGAGTAAGACCAGTGAGACCCCATAGCAGAGGGCGGCAATAACGTAGCAGATGAGCGCCAGCTCGTTGAGAAGGATGGAAGGTTCGATCATCGCTCCGGTTCCGCAGGGGTTACAGAAAGTGTCGTTTCGTTGTGGGCAGCATTCACGTTAGGAACGGTTGGTTGGTCGGAAGCAGGCTCATCCCCCGTTATTCCAAAAAGTTCATAAAGCGCGCGGGCTAGGTCGTAATCGCTTGCATTCTCCAATGCCGCCGTTTTTAAGCGTTGTATGGGGTCTTTAGCGACCCGATCCATGAGCGCATCCATCATGGTGCGGATGGTTTGACGATCTTTTTCGGGCAGGTGAGCGAGGCGTGGAGCAAATATCTGCCAGTACTCTTCTTTGATCTGTTCGAGATGCGAGCGCAGCGCACCGATGGCAGGTGTAACTTCGCGCGTCTTACGCCACGCGAGGAAGCGAAGTCGCTCCTCGTCAACGATGGCTTCAGCTCGGTGTATCTCGGCCTCTCGGTTTTGAATGTGTTCATTCAGATAGGCTTGGAGGTCGTCGAGGTTGTAGACAAACACATTCTCCAGATCGTTGACATCCTCCGCCACATCACGTGGGAGGGCAATATCTATGAGGAACAACGGTTTTCCGCGTCGCCGCCGCATAATGGGCAGAAGATTGTCCTTCCGCAGAATAGGATGCGGGGCTGCCGTAGAGGAGATGACGATGTCGGCTTGGACAAGGCCGGTTTCAAAGGCCTCTTCAAAATGAATGGCCTGCCCGCCGAGGCGATTGGCCATATCGCGTGCGCGTTCGTAGGTGCGGTTGGCCACTACCACGAAACGCACGCCGTTTTGGATGAGGTGTCGAGCTGCCAGTTCGCTCATTTTGCCGGCGCCGAGAATGAGAATCTGGGCGTGGGTAAAATCGTCGAAGATTCGGCTTGCGAGGTCTACAGCAACATGGCCGATGGAGAAGCCTCCACGCCCGATCTCGGTCTCTGTGTGGACCCGTTTACCGGCCGTGAGGGCGTGCTCGAAAAGTCGGGAAAGCAGCGGCCCTGCAGCGCCCACGCTTTGTGCGGTGCGCAACGCTTCACGCACTTGCCCCAGAATCTGGGCTTCGCCGATAACCATCGAATCGAGGCTGCAGGCCACGCGCAGTAGGTGATGAACGGCCTCCTCCTCCGTTTTTCGGTAGAGAAGCGAGGCGAACTCTGTGGTAGGTACGTTATGAAAGCGTGAGATATGGGCGATAAGCTCTTCGCAAAGTTGGGTAGGAGGCACCGATCCGGCCGCATAAACCTCCACGCGATTGCATGTGGAAAGGATGACACACTCATGAACCGAAGGGGCCGTGCTAAGCGCTTTAAAAGCAGCCGGGAGGGCATGCTTTTGGTAGCTTAGCCGTTCGCGAAGGGCGAGAGGAGCGCTTTGATGATTCATACCCACGAGCACGATGTGCATCACCGTTGTCCCTCTTTTGGTGATGGCTGGGAAAGCGAAGGGCGAAGCAAAGGGTCAAGAACGGCACGCGCCTCCTGTTCCGGGTCAAGCCCGGCCCGAATCATCGCCAGCAGCTTCGGGGTTTGCGCATGAAGCCGTTCCAGCGCCTCTTGGCGAAGCTGTGGATCGGTGGCGGTGGTGGAGAGAATCTCGCTTCGCAGTTTTCCGAGCAGTTGTAAAAGCTTCTCGTACTCGATGCCGTAGCGTTCGGCCAGCTCGTCGGCAATTTGGGCCGTCAGTTTCGGCTGTTGGCCGCCGGTGGCAACGCAGAGGCACAGATCGCCACGGCGCACCACGGAGGGAACGATAAAATGTCCCTGTTCCGGCGCGTCGGCGACGTTAACAAAAAGGTTTCGCTCTTTGGCGATTCTGGCCACCTCTTCATTAAGAGAGCGTTCGTTTGTAGCGGCAAAAACCAGCATGGCATCATCCAGATGAGCCGGTTGGAAGGGTTCCATCCGCAACTCAATACGTCCGATAGCCGCCCACTGCTGGAGGCGTTCCGTTGCCGTAAGGCACACCACGCGCACCCTGGCATGGGCATCTAGTAGCCCGCCCACACGACGTTCTGCTACCGGCCCACCACCGATCACAACGCAAAGTTGGTTGCTAATATCTAGCAAAATCGGATAGAACGGTTTCAACTTTCAATAGGTGCCTCTGTTCTGTCGGGAACTTCGGGTTCATCGGCGGAAGCATAGGCAGACAAAGCCGCAGGATGGAACTCTGCCATGCCAGCTTGGTTATGGCCGTTTTGTTGTCTTTCGCGCTCTTCCTCCTCGGAGAGATGATAAGAGAGCACGGCAAGCTCTTGAATGAAGGAGACGTTGCGTACATAGACCCCTTCCGGCACGCGCAGCAGAACGGGCGCGAAATTAAGAATGGCGCGTATACCGGCATCCACTAGTCGCTCGCAAACATCCTGTGCAGCACTTGCCGGAACGGCCAGAATAGCGATGCGGGCTTTTAAGGAGTTATTTAGCTCTTTTAGGCGCGCAATATCTTGGATAACTAGATTCCATAGAGGCCGCCCTATTTTGCCATAGTTGTTGTCGAACACGGCCACAAGCTCGAATTGATGCTCCTTCAGCCCGGGATAGCCCACTAAGGCCGAACCCAAGTTCCCCGCACCAATAAGAATAACGGGTTTAGGTCTATCTATTTTAAGGATACGTGTGATGCGCTGGCGCAGTTCAGGCACGTTGTAGCCAACGCCTGGCTTTCCGAACTCGCCAAAGTAGGAGAGGTCTTTGCGGAACTGAGCGGCATTGATGCCGGTTTGACGTTCCACTTCGCTGGAAGAGACCGTTTCGATGTGGGCTTGGTCGAGATCGTGAAGCAGGCGCAAATACGTCGCCAACCGCTCCAGGGTCGGAACGGGCACTCTGCTGTTAGGAACTTGTGTCAAGGTTTCCACCTCATTCGCGTGGTCGAACCCCGGCATCGTTGCATGAGACAAAACCTGGCTTTCGTCTTCCATCGAAGGGCAGTATACCCGTTGCAAGTGAAGCCGTCAATCGGTTTGTGAAATAAGGCACAATCTTATTAAGCCTTCCTAGATGTGCCGATATGGTTACAGGGCTGATAGGTTATTCCATATTTCTAACGACGAACGCACACGTTGCCGTTTGGCTTGAAGGTAGGGAACCGATTCCCTTGAAAAATTTTTTGTAGCCTTTCTCCTTAAAAACTCCTTAACATCTCTGTTGGTATAACATTCTTTGGAACCAAGAGCATAGAGGGAAGTGCTAGGAGAGAATGGAAAGACGCCGTAGAAAATGGTACAATTTTCGCTGTACCGTAACAGGCACTTTCTCGATCAAAGTCGTTCCACCCGAGCGATGCCGCTCTTTGTTTCTCACAAAAAATCCACCTAGTTGCGAACTCCAGAAGAGTTCCTGCAAGCAACACGAAAGGAGAAAGTCGGTATGCAAGTAAAGAAGAAGGGTTTTACCCTCATTGAGCTTCTCGTGGTCATCGCCATTATCGCCATCCTCGCGGCGATACTCTTCCCCGTGTTTGCGCAAGCGCGCGAAAAAGCACGGCAAATCTCCTGTCTATCCAACACAAAACAGGAGATTCTCGGTCTGCTGATGTATGTGCAGGACTACGACGAAACCTGGCCGCGAAACGACGATTGCGCCAATGGCGGTACGGCGCCCCTGCCCGGTGCGCCCTCTACGGCCATCGGATGTAACGGCCCTTACGGAGACCGAATTAACCATTACAAATGGTGGTGGTGGACCTATCCCTACACCAAGAACAACCAGATTATGTTCTGTCCAAGCCGCACCTACGATCAGAACAGCTGGTTGTACGATGCCGAAATCTTTGGTGCGGGTTATGGGCTTAACCTCGCCATTACCGGCAGCCTCAACACCTATGGAAACCCCAATCGCTACGGTGCCTTCCGCGATTCGTGGACGGGTGGTAAGTTGGCCGGTCTCAACTCACCGGCAGAGGCCATGCTGACGATGGAGACCAACTATCCCGCGATTGGTTCCTATGATGTAGGTAATGGGACGCACCTGGTCGCCTATCCGGAGGCTACACGAGAATACTGGGCGAAGCTGATCTTTCCACCGGATGGGAACCCCGGTAACCCCGTGAACAAAAAGTTCGCCCCACATAACGACGGGTTCAACATCGGCTACTGCGATGGCCACGCGAAGTGGATGAAGGCCACGGCGTTTCTTGGAATGTGTCCTACATCGGCTCAATATGGTGGAATGCCTATTCCAAAATACGAAAATATGGCCTATTACACCACGCAACAACCTTCGTGGACGCAGCCTTGGCCATTATGGAATCTCTACTAGGTGGTGAGGGCAAGATGAGAAGACCCGTCATCTTCCTTATGCTCCTATCCCTTATGGCAATAGGCCTTGTTGGGTGCTCCTCACAACCTTCCGAGAAGCCCTCTCCAAACCATCCGGTAAGCGAATCGGAAAAGGTGCACCAGCAGGAGCAGCAGATGGACCAAAACACCGGACAGACGATGCAGCCGCAACCGCCCGTTCCTAACCAGAACGCGGCCGCCGGTGGCGACTGATCGGCGAGAGTCATCCAACGAAATAGGGCGAAGCAACTGCTTCGCCCTATTTTAAGCACCTGTCGGATGCCGGTGTTGATTTCCCGATATCGGTAGCGCCAGAGCAAAGCTGCTGTCTTTAGGCAGAGTAGTTCACTCTGGTTGCATTCCCCTCTCAGCGCTCATCAATGAAGCGATAGTTAAATCGCCCATCGGGAGCGTTGTCGCCTTCATACCAGAAGTTAACGATGTTTTCATCGCCGCCTACCGGCACATTATCTACCCAATGAAAATCGAACGTGGTTTTCTGTAGGTTCGTTAATCCGAGAATGCTTCTTGGGACGACGACCATCAGCTCATTTCCTTTCGCCCGATAGGGAATGCGCCACACCTTGCCGGTATGCAAGCTTTGGATGGTGGTGACGGTAGGGCTTACCACTTTACGATTCACGATAAAGTCGTAGCCATGCCAGCCGGTTTTGGGGTTTTGGTCGCTATCAATCAGCAGTTGCATCCAGCTGGGGTCGCTATAGGGGCTTAGTTTTTCTCGCGTGCGGGCATAGAAGTAGATGTGTTTGGCATCACAGGCCACTTTCGCTTCGATGATGTCGTTGCGACCGGAGTTATCAACGTAGTAGTGGGTTCCCCATCCGGGCCAATCGCGATGCATGGTGTTGCCGATGAAGTTAAGAAAATCCGGTGCGATGTCTTGCCACGCACCAAAATCGCCGAGGGGTACGGTATGGAAGCCATGTGCGATCGGTATAGGGCGTACCCCTTTGTAGCGGCGAATGTTTTCCACGAGTTGCATGTAGTAGTTATCGCCGAAGCCACCTTTCATAGGCATGATGTCACGACTGAACTCTTCGTTGTATTCATCCACGAAATAGAAGGTTCCTTTCGGCGCCGGTTTCCCAAGAAAATGCAACGCTGGGCCAGGGGAGGGAAAAGCCATAGCCGTCCACTCGTTCCAGCCCGTGACAAACACAAACTGTGGGTCTACTTGAAGGGCGCGATCCCACTGCTCTTGGAAATAGACCCCTTTGTCCACGTCGGCGGCGATGTCCTGGTCGTTTAGGGGAGGCTCGTAGCCTCCGTTCCCCGGCGCTCCATGGTAGCTTCTGCCGATATCGTTCACAGGGTGGCTGGCCACGGCAACGGGCAACTCTTCGGGGACGTTGGGGTCGGTGTGCCAGCCCCAGCGTTGTGGATAGTTATCAATCCACTGCCATTTATCCTGGCCTGGCTCCCATGCCCACGAGTAGCGCCAGGTGAAGAAGTCGCGGATTTTGGGATCGAGTGGGGCACCGTCGTCCATTTTAGCGTTCTTATCGCCCAGAATAAGCGGTTTGCCTTGCCAGTAGAACCAGAGGTCTGGGAAGAGGTTGCGCGAATAGAAATCGTTGTAAAGTTTCGTAACGGTGTAGCCTCCGCGAGAGTGGGTAACAAAGGCAAACTGTGGTGTGGGGTTGCCTTGCAGGCGCATCTGTTCGGCAACGGCCATGATTTGGAGGTAGACCGGCTGATAGGTTAGCGCGTTGGTTACATCGAAGAATATCACATCAACTCCGGCCTCTTCAAGCATCTGGAGGTTGTGCCGTATCACCCACGGGTCGTCGGCCATATAGTAGCCTGCGGCCGGCTCGCCCCACCAGTAGACCGCATAAGGTTGCCAGGCCTGCGGTTTTGTGAGGGGGTCTCCGTGAACTTCTTGAATAATCTTTGAGTTGTCGTGCAGGTTACGGGGTTCATCGTAGGTGGCATGGCCTCCGGCATCATAGCGTGCCAACATGCCTTGGGTGATGAAGTAAAAGATGCCGACAAAGCGGCGGCGGGGTGGATGCGTGTCGGCTGCAGTCGGTAATGTTCGGCCTAGAGCATCCACGCCCACCCAAGTGTCGAAAGCGATGTCGCGAACGCCGGGCACCTGTGGCACGGGGACATCGGGCGGTGTGGGTTTTTGTTGGGCCATTGTGGGCTTCACAAAGAAGATGAGAAGCGGCAAGGCTCCGGCAAGGACTTGTAGACGACACAACATGAGGGAATCTCCTTTCGCGGCAGAGTGGTTTGTAGGAGATAGATTGAAGAAAGGGGGTGAAGTTTCCTGCCTGATGGTTCTAAAAGGGAAACATGCTTCTCAAAGCGGGAATCTGTTTTGTAAAGAGTGAAACAGCAACTATGGCCTTCTATACAAGGTTTCGCGGGGGGATGCGATGGGTGAAGAAGCACAGGATGAACGATACTGGTTATTTGTGCAACATGTACTAGCCTGGCCTAATCAACGCAAAAAAAGAGAGACGGCTTTGTACAAGGCTGCCTATTTTAGCCTCTTAGCCTTTGTGCTTTGGCTGGGCTTTATTCTGTGTAGTCTGTTGCATTGCTTGCCTGTTCGACTATACCGTTGGTTTGCCGAAATTATAAACGGAACCGTGATGGGCTTGTCGCTTATGAATATCTATCTTAGTACAAGCTTTCTTCAACCGCCCAGGCGGGATAAGAAGCTCCTCGAGCAGCTTGTCGGAAGCGATCCCGCACTGTTCCGGCGAATTTTTCTGGAGATACCGACGGGCTTTGATGAAAGCGAGGAGCGATGGAGGCGGCTTGTCTGGAGCTATCTAGAGGACATCGCCAGCCCCAAGCTAACGGCAGGAGCTTTACAGGGGTTACAAGGGAGGTTACAGCTTACAGACTATTTTCATGTGAATCGCCTCTGTCAAATCCTCTCGTTGGTGACAAGGGGGGCAGGCTCAGAGTTAACTCTGCTATTCGGACAGGCAAAACGCGAGCTTGCCGCGGAGGCGTTGCAAGGTTATCAAGCATTAGCACAGCACGAAAAAGGTGAAGTCGAGCTAGCTCGAATGGAACAGTTGAGGGCACATGTTATGGAGCATGAGCGGCGAAGACGCAAAAGGAAGATCGCAACGTTCGGGGTAGCTAATCTTTGTACGTTAGGCTTTTGGGCATTTTGTTCCTCTGTGGTGTATTCTCATATGTTCCCTCGTCTCATGGAAACCGATCGAGTTATCCCTTCAGTGATTTCTGGAGTTGTAGAGATTGGGACTTTTACAGGCAAGCTGAAACCTGCCGATAAGAATCTTTTGGAGCGGGCAGTTCGAGACCACCCTAGCAGCCTGCTTCTTCTGTTAGCAAACGCCGCGCCCTCTTATCAGCGCTCCGACCGGTGGAGGGATGCGGTGTTTCGCTTTGTTGCGGCTGGTCAAGATACTACCTTGAACAAACTCTTTTTGGAGGCTTTGCGGGGCACCTGATTCCCGAAGACGATGCCCGGGTAAGCTTTCTGCTTCCTTTTGGGATAAGAGCGCTTCGGACCCCCTCTGAGCGCCGCAGCGTTTCGGAGCCGGAGAAGCCTGAGGATCGGGAATGGAGGAAGCTGTACATCGAGGCGGATGCGGAGATGATGTTGAAAAGTTTGCTGCGTCCCTCACAAGTGTCTTCCACTCCTGTCGAGGAGTTGTTACGCACAACAGGGCCGGCGTCCTCTCCCTCGTTAGGAGCAGCGGCTTCCGCAGATCGGCTTTTGCGGGGGTCGGTTATTCCTCATGAGAGCGCAGACGATGGGCCGGCGAACTCGCCCTAGATGCCATAAAAATCAACGCAGGGGACACCCGTGCTTTAGCCGAGTGGGGAATGCGTTTGGAGCACCTGCGCTCCTTTCGTTTGTATGCAAAGGCGGCAAAATCCTTGAAAAGCATGGGATACTAATACAAACATGGACAGAGTGATACGACTGCGGCTTCAACCCAGTACCCAACAGGCACAGGCCCTGGCCGAAACAACCGCACAGTTTACCGCCTCCTTCAATGCTGTCTGCAAAGAAGGCTGGAGACTGAGAAACGGCAACGCCTTCGACCTGCACAAGTTCACCTATCGAAGGGTCAAAAAGGCTTCCCCTGCACTGGTTTCTGACCTGCACATTCAGGCACGGCAGAAAGCGTCGGAAGCCGTAAAGTCGGCTATCACGAGGGAAAAGCAAGGACGCAAAACCTCCTGTCCTCACTCTACGTCCTGTCCTCCGCGCTCCAACCGGCACACTTATAGGCTGAATTGGCAGGCGTCTCCCGTTTGCCTCTCTACTACGCAGGGGAGACAGACGATGGCCTTCCAACTGCCGCCTTATGCGGCGTATGCCGTCGGCTGTCCCTGCGCTACTGCCGACCTTGTGTACAGGAAAGGCAAGAGGTATCTGCATGTTGTCGTTGTCTTACCTGATGTTCCCTTTGTAAGCAATGGACAGGCTCTTGGCGTAGACTTAGGCGTGACCCGCCCTGCCGTTAGCAGTGATCCTCGTTTTCACGGCAAGAAACACTGGCGCGAAGTGGAAAAGCGCATTTTTCGCCTGCGTCGTCAACTGCAATCCAAGGGCACTCCGCAGTGCCAAAAGGCACTTGCGCCGCCTCGCAGGGCGTCAGAGACGCTTCCGACAGGATTGTGACCACGTTCTCAGCAAGAGCATTTTGCAGGGTCTTGACCCGGGCACAACGGTTGTGATAGAAAACCTCACCGACATCCGAAAGCGTGTAAAAGCAAAAGGGGGGCGAGCATTCGCGGCGTCTGCATAGTTGGTCGTTTGCCCAACTGCGTGCTTTTCTTACCTACAAAGCCGAAGCGAGAGGCTGTCGGGTGGTGGGGATTGACCCGCGTCATACGTCGCAACGATGTTCCCGATGTGGATATATCTGTCGGGGCAATCGCCCTTCGCAATCGCGCTTTATCTGTGGTTGCTGTGGGTATCGTCGCAATACGGATTTCAATGCTGCTGAGAACATTTGAGACAAATACCTTGTCGGTTGGTCTTTACCTTCCGGCGCGCTGTCGTCAACCAGCGTATCGTGTCCATCGGAGGCTCCGACTTCCGTATGAGATGCAAGCTCCCGACCTTAAGGCGGGGGTTGTTGACAGAAAATACGGTTTCCTCCTCCATATGGGAACGATAAGGGAGTATCTTCGCAAAGATACTCCCTAGTATATCAAGCATCGCTGCTACAAGGCCGACGCCCTCTCCCTCGCTACCTGTGCTGCACAGATAGAGGGCAAGGCAGGTGCCCTAGCTCTCTTCTTGAATGGCACGAGGGGTTTCTGCAACCTCCTCGGTCTGCCAGTTGTCGCAGTCGAGCCGGCGACAATGCAGCATCCGTCGGCTCGTGCCGTTTTCCATCTCCACCGTGGCGATGGAGGCGTAGCGGCAAGATAGGCAAAGCGATGGCTCGAGAAGTCGAACTATCTTTAGGCGTGTATCCTCATTTTTCATAGAGTGCATCCTCGGTATTCATCTGTCGGTAGGTGGCCTGTTTCAGGACGTGCCCTATCTGTTGGACGAAATAAGTTCTCCGTTCGTTCAGACGGGCGAAGGCTTGTCTCATTGTCAGGTGTCATTAGGCGAGCGCGCACCACAACGCTCTGTCCGCATCGGCTTAGCCCTTGCAGATGGCAGATAGCTTCCTCCTCGGTAAGCGCCCAATGCAGGTGTTGTTTTCGCAGCGCAGAGGCGATGCGAACCTGCTCTGAGGTGCCCACAACTGCCAAACGCCCATAATGAGCGGCAAGGCGCTCCCCCAGCGTTTCGATGGCGCGCCACCAGGCTAAGTCGAGCAATGGCAGACGTCGTGCCTTAACGAGGTTGATCACGACCTCGAAGTGGGCAGTAAGCAAGAGGTAGCCGATGGCCTCGGCCAACTGCTTCTGAGCGCCTTCATTCCATTCCCCCTCCAGCGTGAGCACGGGTATGCCGCTATGTAGATGAAGGTGCAACGTGCACGACGTGTTTTCCATAGGTCTCTCAAAATCTCTCTACCGAGAACGTTTGGCTTCATTATCGGCAAGAGCGCTTGAGAACAGGAGGGGGAATAGAGAGCGTGGCATGCCGCCCGCTCTTTTCCTCAGGAACCACCGTTCCCGATCCGTTTATTCCATATTTCCACCTGGATTTTACAATGGAGAGCTTAAAGAGGAGATGGTGGAATTAGAAGTTTAGATTAATCCAGTCTTGTACGGCCTGATACTCTTCTTGAACAAATGAAGACCACACCGACGGGTCGTAGTTATTTGTCAGGACGATCTGTGTCCAATTCTGGGATAGGGCATTATAGGCACGACAGTGGTTAAGGCATATCTGGGCTTTTTGTTTACAATTGTCGGCAAGCTGCAGGTCTATCTGTGCAAGCTCTTTCTCTCCTTTAGCCATAGCCTCGACAGCAAGCTCAATAAATATATTTGCCATTTCAACGTAGTCTTGGGACAGGCTACAAAAGTCTTGTGCTTTGTAAGAATCGCTAGGCTGGAGGTTTTGAGCTACCCGTTTCAACCTCAGCTCGTCTTGGGATGTGTTTTGAACTCCGCTCGTCGCCAGGTCGTGCGCCACGTTGGCCAGCTCAAACCAGATATGGGCGAACTGCTGACAGTTCTGCATCTCATTCCAATAGATCTGTTTCATGTTTTCATCAATCTGCTCGGTCTGTGGGTTGGACCGTATCTCCGAAGTAGGCGATTGTTGGGTAGGCTGCACGAGGCGTTCTTGAAGCATGTGCCCTAGATGAAGATATTCGTATGAAAGCGCTTGTGCTTGTTGAGCAACCTGCTGCCATTCTGACTGCTGTGCCGTTGGCAGCGGAGTTTGTAATTGGGGCATAAGCGGTGTCGTGATCTGCTGTGGGGGCGCTATCCGGGCCGTGCTTACGAGCGCGGATGACGGGGCCATCTGCACCGTACGGCGTGGTTTCGGATCACGTCGTGGGGCATGGTGCGAAGGCATGGCAACAATGAGAACGATTATGCTGCAGAGGACTAAGCCGAGAACCGTCGCAATTGCCAGGATAAACTTTGAGCGTTGTTTTTGGGGCGGTTGCGACGATAGGCTACCCATTTTATAGACAATAGGCGGCATGTTTTGCTCCTTATTAGTCTTTTATGTTGAAAGGCCATAAATAACGCAAAAACCTCTTTTATGAAATGCCAGTTCGCCATCTAAAAGCGGAAATTTGTGTGCGCCTTTGTTTGTGCGGACAGAGGAACTATTCGTTGGCGACCGATCGCTGCCTTAAAGCAGCGTTGCGTCATCCTCTGCGAAGCCGGGCGGCCCGTCGAGGGTGGCTTCTAGGTGAATCGTTCGCACACCGTAAGCAGACACCGAGAAGTACTCGCCGGTCGTCATCACGGGCACCGTAAGGGCTTCTCCAGGAGCGATAGTGCGGTCAAGTATTGGCGTTGGGAACTGGATGGTGCCTTCGTAGGGCATGAGAACGTAGGACGTGCCGAGAACATTCACGCTTAGCTCGTAGTCGGTGACGTTGTAGGGGGTATCGTTGACAATGGTGACCTCACCGTTACAGAACTCGTGGTCATTGCCGTCGTTGATAACACTGAGATGTGCATTTGTAATATAGACTCGACCGTTGGATACCGGTGGCGTCGGTAAGGGGGGCGGCGGGACATCAACTGGTGGCATCGCGTTCGGATCGGGCATGGGAGGTGGTGGGGTATCGGAGGTGCCAAGGGATGCTGGAGGCGTGTTTGATACGTTATGGGGCGTAGTCGGATACGTAGGTGAAGCGGGTGAGATGGGAACGGTGATTCGCGAATAGGGGTTTGGGGCGCTTGCGGGAAGATGGCCTAACGGAGAAAAAGTGCGCGAAGGCTGCGACGGGGAGGGCTTTGGGATGGCCGAGAGGGGACGATAAAGATGCGTGTAGCCGTAAAGGCCGAATAGCCCTGTTGCTAGCAGGAATAGAGCCACGCACAAAACGGTGAGTCCTGTCTGATTCGCGGGGGGATAGGGAGCATAGTTTCTTCCTTTGTAAATCTTACCTGGCATCGGTGTCTCCTTTGTTGAAGCTGTAGTTTATAGATACAACAACTGCAGGTGGCTACGGAGAGACAACAAACATCAACAACTCACGATAGCACATACATTTTAATTATAACATGCTCATGATAAAAGCGGAAATAACGCCTTCGAGGACAGGCAGGAATTTAGGGGCATTCTGCGCAAATCCTATGGCAGAAGCCAATGCTGTTTTAGGAGGTTTTAAATGATCTCGCGGTTTTCCCCCAGGCGTTCGTTTCTTGGCTGGATGGCCCTCTTCTTCTGTTGTCTCGGTACAAGGGTGGCAGCACAGGTGCCGGCAGACATTCTGCATGAGGTTCCGGCACACTTTGCCGTGCCTTCCGGCTCCTACACGCTGGTGACTACATGGGCAGCTGCAGGCACGCTCTATAAGCACGGGACGGGTAAGGCCGTAACCGACCCTCAAGCAATGGAGGGCAAGGCTTGGGAGGCGAAGGTGGGTGAGCCGAGCGCTGCCATGCTCTATGGGCCTTACATCACAACGCTGCCACAAGGCGACTATGTGGCTTTCGCGCGCATTGCGCGCACCAGCTCTACCGATGAAGAGACGGTAGGCACGCTCGATGCCTGCGTAGATTACGGACAGAATATCTTGAACTCGGTAGATTTAGCCACGGCCGATCTTCCTCGTGGGCACTATGTGGAGATTCCTCTGCCCTTCCACTATCCTGGTGGGGCGCTGGAGGTACGCGTGAACTGGGCGGGATATGCAAACTTGCGGGTGGATAGGGTTACCTTGTTCCGTGTAGAGGGTGTAAGCCTCTCTCAGTTTATTCACAGGGCGCCCCCGGCTCGCGAGAGTGGAGAGCCAAACCATTTAACCCCTCTCTTTGCTCCGGCAGGAACGCCTCTCTTTCCTCGCTCACAACCGCCCGCTTCCACGCTGGAGGTACTTGATCTGCGCAAGCAGGGGCCCTCTTGGCAGTTGTTACTGTTGAGTTTGCAGGGGCTGGTCAATCGTCAAAAGCCCCGAATCTACTATCTTCTCAACGACCAGGACTCCTTTTGGTTGCGGTGGATGCGAGAGCGAGGCTGGATTAAGGGGTGGAAGGAAGTAGCCGACCCGCGCCAGCTCCTCCGACAGTATCGTGAGGTATATCGTGGACTTGTGGTGACTGACCCTACACGCCCGGCCTCGGTGAACGTTGCCACTATGATCGCCGGCATTGATGACCTTCTGGTGGCTACGCCCTCGTTAGCAAAAGAGCTTGGGCTTCCTGTGAAGGAGGATTTGAGGGGACGTTGGACGACCGATGCGCAGGCCTACCAATGGGCTTTTGATCATCTGTGGCCTCAACTCAATCATGAGGTGATCTCTTGCACCTATCCCCAACAGATGCCACTGCGTGATTATCTTGTGGAGAACCGCATCTTTATCTTCTGGATTGCGGGGCCTATTGATGGCGCACGGCCGGGCGCCAACCCAACGGCAGAGATGCACCTTATGGAACAACTTCTCGCCAAAATGCCGGCAGATGCCCCGGTCATCAGCTATCCCTATGCAGGGCAGGACGTTGGGGTTGGCGAAGGCCCCGGT
>NZ_DATGLN010000032.1:0-18983 GCF_035294165.1 Chthonomonas sp. | reverse complement strand
GGAGAGACCGGGATTCGAACCCGGGGTAGGGGCAATACGCCCCTACAACTGATTAGCAGTCAGCCGCTTTCGACCACTCAGCCATCTCTCCGTACGTGCTTTTATATTGTATCACAATCCACAGAAAATTGCAAACTCCGTCTTGGAGGCGCCTTCAACGTATTGAGCGTTAGATAGGAGGCGTTTGTGGCTATTTTGAATGTGCCGTCTTTTCCGCTTGTTTTGCATCCGCGTTCTTCCCCTGCCCCACGTTTTGGGCGGCTATGGCCGCTTGAAGCGCTTTGAGAAAATCGGGGTTGGACGCCAACGACTCCGCCAATGCCGTTATGTCCGGTGATTGGGTGCCATCGGCTCCGAGCTTTGTCAATGCGGGTTTCAGAAGCTGCCCCAGCTGTGCGGTGAGATGCGAAAGCCCATCGCTGCCGTCCTTTCCGCTGCCGTTGAGGAAACTCTCTATCATGGTACGCAGCCCGAAACCTTTCGCCATGTTATCGAGCATCACGGTGGCCGTCTCCGGCGTTCCGTAGAGGGTCATATGCCCGTTGGCTAAGAAGTTGGCCAATGCCTTAGCGAACTCGATCTGCACGTCACGCTCCGCCTGAATGGTAAGCTTCTGCACCTCAAGCCGAATACCGGCTTCGGCAAACTCCTGGCGGTTTTGAAGCTGCTGCCTCTCCACCTCTACCTTGGCCTGTTCCACGTTCACCTGCTCACGGGCTACATCTACCGACACCATCTGCAACGCGCGCTCGCCACGCGCGGCAAGCTCTCTGGCCTGTGCCTCGGCCTCGGCGAGCCTCTGTTTGGCCTCCGCCTGTTTCTGCGCCGCCTCCAGGTCTCCCTCGGCCTGCTTCACGCGCATATAGGCCTCTACGTCGGCGCTGGTTTGCGCCTTCAGGCGACCCTGCTCGATCTCCTGACGCGCTGCGATAAGCTTTTTGTTGGCCTCCCGTTCGGCCTCCGCCAATTGCACCACGGTGGCCACCTGTTGGTTGGCTTTCTCCTTCTCGGCAGCCGCACGCAGGGCCTCCTCTTCGGCGCGCGCCCGCTCGGCTTCTTTCTGTGCCAGCGCGATCTCCTTTTCCCGCTCGGCCAAGGCAATGCTCTTTTCCCGCGCCACGGTCGCCGCCTGCACCTGCTGATCACGCGCGATCTGGGCGGTCTGCACGGTTAACTCCTGCTCGGTGCGCGCCACCTCCACCGCCTTTTGGCGCGCGATCTCCTGCTCTTGCACCAACCGATCTTTTTCAATACGGGCTAGCTCTAAGGCCCTCTGTTGGGCGATCAACGCCTCTTGGGCCTCACGGTCTTTCTCCGCCTTGATTTTGGCTATTTCGGTGGCCTGAAGCGCCTCGGCCTCCGCCTGTTGCTTCTCCAGCTCCAGAATCTGCTGGCGCGTCTCCACGTCTTTTAATTTGCGCGCACGCTCGGCCTCGCGTTCAAGGTTATTCCGCTCAACGGCGGCGGCCGCCGTGATTTCGGTAATTTTGCGCTTGCCCTGCGCATCGAAAACGTTGTTATCGCTTAGCTCTGTTGGGTCGGTTTGGTCTAACTCCGAGATCGTCACCGATTCCAGCAGCAACCCGTTCGATTCCAGATCGAGGCGAACATGCTCCTTAACACGCTCGGCGAACTCATCGCGCTTGGTATGGATTTCAAACAGATCCATCTGCGAGGCGATCGCACGAAGAGCGGAGATCAGCTTTTCGCTCACCAACGCCTCCACCGCTTCCGCATCTACACTGTGCTGCCCGAGAGAGCGCGCCGCATTGAGAATGTGCTCCGTATCGGCCTGAACCCGAATGTAGAACTGCGCCATTACGTTAGCACGCAGGTTGTCGCGGGTTATAAGGGCATTTGGGCCTTTTGGATTGACCCCAAGCTTCATGGTCTGTAGGTTGATCTCCAACAGATTATGCAGGAAGGGGATCACGAGAATGCCGCCATCTAAAACCACCCGACTTCCCCCCATGCCGGTGCGAACAAAGGCGATATCGGCAGTTGTCCGGCGATAAAACGACATGGAGACCATCACCAGCCCCACGATCACGAGAACGACACCGCCAAAAATCAAAAGGATGCCCGTAGCCCCGTGAATGGGCAGACCAAAAGCAGACCCTATAGCCCCCACCAATCCGGTAAGTAGGCCGAGCAAGATGACAAGAAAGCCTATCATGTGCGTTATCCTTTCTATGCCGTTGTTCAAACCATGCCCAAAGAGGACAGGCTTGATTCTTGTTCACCGAGACCGGTTTCACGTGCGGCTCAAGCCCCACGCCAAAGCCTGCCTCTCTACAGGCGCCACTTCGATGTCTTCGTCATGGATAGGCCCGAGGCCTACCCTACTTCGTTTAAATATTCAGCCATAGGATAGTCCATTAGCGCGTATATATGTCAACAGTTGCCAATTCTTGGAACCGCGGCATGCCTACTCTTTTAGCGGGGCGGGGGCCTCCTCTACCAAAAGACAGCCGTCTGGGGCAATGTCGCTGATTAAAGCCGTTCTTCCTTTTGGGATAACCTCTCCGGCGCGTGCAACACGACACCGTTCGTCATGCAGGGTGCCGTAGGCATCGTAAACCTGAATTCTACCTTGCGTCTCTGTTGCAGTGAAGGCAATGGTTCCCGTTAAACCCAAAAGATGGTTGCGCGATACGTCCAGCGACTCCTCTTTAGGAATAAGGCGCACCAGCAAGGCCACACCGATCCGCATCCCAAGCAGCCCCCCTATAAGCGCAACAAGCAGCGGCAACACCATTTGAGAAAGAGAGGGATTTTCTATCGGTACAAGATAGTGACGTGCCCAAAGCCCAAAAAGCCCCCACATGAGACAAAAAAGCTCGAAGAGGAGAAGCGGTGAGGCGCTGCCTAACCCCGTTACACGCAAAAGCAGGGGAGAGACAAGCACGGCCGTTTCTTGAGATCGCCCTTGGCCATGATGCGAAGAGTGATGCGCTTGTGGATGAGGCCAATGCAGATGCTTCATCCCCATTAAGGCTCCGTGATGTGGGTGCCCTAGGCTGGTTGGAGCCATGGGGGTAGCCGTCCCTTGATGACCTATTGCATGGCTACCGACATCAGGCCCTGCCGCATGATGCCCCACGGCAGTGCCAACATCGTGAGCATGCCCAGACATTGCATGACCACCGGTATGATGCCCTCCATGATGCCCTAATCGCAGAGAAGCCAGCAAGAGCAGCAAAGCGGAAATCGAGAAGGGCAGTAGAAAGATGAGCGTTTGCCACTGCAATAAGGATGCGAGTCCCATATTCTTTGCCTCTAAAGAGCGTTTCTCTTAGATGGCTAATTCTTGAGAGTCTTACCCATTTCCTTCTATATTTTTGTTGACGAAGGAGATAACGAAGCGGCTTCATTTTTAGAGCCGCTATGCTGCTGTCCAGCCCCCATCAATAACAAAAACGGAACCGGTCACGAACTCCGATTCGTCGGAAGCAAGGTAGAGCGCCATCATGGCGATCTCCTCCGGGCGTCCCATGCGCCCAATAGGTTGACGCGCATGAAGTTGGGCACGTGTCTGTTCGATCTCCCCGGCATGAAAACGCTGTAGATAGCTCTCTACAAAAGGGGTTTCAACGGTGCCGGGGGCAATTGCATTCACACGAAGGCCCTTCTTGGCATAGTCCACGGCCATTTGGCGCGTCATGGCGATCACGGCGCCTTTGGTGGCACAATAGGCAAAGCGCCGTGGTATGCCTACCAGACCGGCCACCGAGGCGATGTTAATGATGTTCCCTTTACCTTGGCGCAGCATTAAAGGAGCCACATGCTTGCAACCGTGAAAGACACCCAACACATTCACATCCATCAGGCGCGAAAACTCCTCCTCCGGTGTCTCCTCCACGCTGCCCACAAACCCGATACCCGCGTTGTTCACCAGAATGTCGAGTTGTCCGAAGCGCTCGAATGTCTGGTCCAGGCCTGCTCGCACGCTCTGTGAACTCGTTACGTCCATCGGCAGGAAAAGCGCCTGTGTCCCTATGCGTTCTGCCACCCCCCGGCCGTTCGTCTCATCCCGATCGGCCACCACCACTCGTGCTCCCTGCTGCGCAAAGAGGAGGGCGATCTGCTCGCCAATGCCCGATCCGGCCCCTGTGACCACAGCTACCTTCTCATCGAGTCGAAACAAAGATGGTGGTCTCTCCCTTCTGATCCTCAATCGTTCGCCTCCATTCCCGTTCTAAAAAACGCCTCCCCGTTCTTCCTTCCCTCCATCTGAAGGGAAAGCGTGTTTTAGGGAACACAAAAACTCTAAGCTGTTGCCGACGACATCATGGCCTCCCACTGACGACGCCCCACCTCTTTAATGCGCGCATCGTCCCATTTTTCGAGGTAGGAGTAGTTGGGATACCACCCCGGTTTGAAGGGGTCGTTGCGGGCCGCGTTGTAACAGCAGAGAAAAGTCCACCGAGGGTGTGGGCTTCTATTAGCATCGGAGCGATGAAGCAGGTTACAATGGAAGAACACCCCATCCCCAGGGGCCAGCTCGCAATAGACAAGCTCAAGGCGCTGTAAGGCCGCCTCAACTCGCTCTCTATCTGCCCCTGTCTGGTCGCCAACCCGACCGTGATCGAGACGCCCCAAATGGTGGGAGCCTCGAATAACCTGCAGACAACCGTTCTCTTTAGTACAGGGGTCTACGGCGATCTGCACGCTGGCCATGTAGGGGAAAAGGCAGTTGTCGTTGTACCAATATCCATAGTCCTGATGCCACTCCCAGGCTCCTCCTTCAAATGGCTCTTTCATGGTCATCTTATGATGCCAGTGGTACACCTCACCGCCTAAAAGCCGCTCCATGGTGTCCACAATACGCCGCGAACGCGCAATAGCACCGTAGATGTCCTCACGCAAATCGGTATTCAAAAGAATTAAGGCTTTATTTCCTTCTGCATCTTGCCTCCCACTGCGCTTTTCCAAAATTTCTCGGTCGGCTTTGGCGATTTTACGCAGCAGTTCCGTCTCCTCGTGATCGAGGAGCTGGTGAACGATCAAGTAGCCATCTCTCTCGAATCGCGCCACATGGTCATCGTCAACACGGAAGTAGCTCATCGGACAGCACCTCCCCATGTTTTTTGTAGATTTCGCGTTCGGCTCGCTATATCCTGCTTCTGTTTTACCCTGAAAGCACCTATGGAGGCTATCAGCACCCCACTCTCGCAATGGAGGGCTGGTAAAATACTCTTGAGGAAAGCGCCAGGAGAAAAGAGGCAATGGATTATTCGGCCTTGCTAGAAACCGTTGGTCAACGGCTACGCGCCGATTTCGAGGCAAAAAACCAGGCCCGAGAGGAGACGTTGCGCCTATGTCGAGAGATCATCCAGTACACGTCGCGTGCCACTCGTGCTGTCCATCGAAAGGAGTTCGATGCCACAAAACAGTTTATTCAGGAGGCGCGTGAAAAGCTCTTTGCCGCGCATACCCTACTCAAGCCCTACCCCGATCTCTTCTATTCGGGCTACATCCACGATGCGCAGAAGGAGTATGTTGAGGCTGAAGCTATGCTCGCCATCGTGATGGAAACCCCGCTTCCCACCCCAGAAGCGCTTGGCGTAGAATCGGCGGCTTACCTTCACGGCCTCGCGGAAGCCGCCAGCGAGAGCCGTCGCTATCTTCTCGATAGCCTTCGCAGAGACCAGCTCGATGTTGCAAGCCGAGTGCTCGACTCGATGGAGGCCATCTACGATCTGCTGATCACCTTCGACTTTCCCGATGCACTCACGGAGGGGTTACGCCGCACCGTAGATAACCTTCGCGCCGTGCTTGAAAGAAGTCGCGCCGATCTCACACTCACTTTTACCCAAAATCGCCTTCGCACCTCCCTAGAGCAGGCCATGCAAAACGGGTTTGGAACACAAACAACGGAAACGTAGTCAAAGAAAGTGCGTGATCTCCTTTCTGAAGTGTTAGCCGTCTGGCAAGCCGCCTCCGTTGCCCTGGAACGTTTTTCGGAGGCGGCCTTTTTATTTTGCGCTTTGTTGACAGCGACAGTCGGTTTGTGTTATGATAAAGCTGTTGGTGATCTCTCCCTAAGTTTAGCATGAACGTTGTAAATTTTTGATGGCCATCCGGCCCCCCGCTCCCCCGCTGGCCCTTTGAACTGAAGGCTTAGCATGGACTTAAGAACACGCGAGGGCAGACGCGAACAGGGCAAACGCCTACAGCAGGCCGTGGAACGCGCGGGGCTAACGGTAGAGGAGTTGGCCAACCGCCTAGGTTGTTCGCGCGCGCTCATCTACCAATATGTGTCTGGCAGCACCTTAGCGCAACCCGATCGACTTCAACAGATCGCGGCCATCTGCAACGTGCCCCTCACCTACTTCTACGCCGATTCGCTGGAGGCTCTGGAAGAGAAGCCCGAACCGGCCCAAGAGCCTATCGCCACACGACTTGCTGAAAGCCTTCGAGCCTTGCAAGAGCTGGCCGCCGCACAGGCAGGCCCTCCTGACCAACGTGCCCTTGTGCTTACTTGCGAACGCATCGTCTCCCTCACCGATCAGCTTGGCGATAGAGCAGCCCAAGTGCGCGCCCAAGAGCAACTTGGCAACGCCCTCCTTGCCTGCGGCGAAAACCTTCGTGCCGCCGATGCCCTCACCCGCGCCATCGCCCTGGCCTCCGAACTCGGCGACACCCAAACCGAGCTGGCCGCCCGTCAGAGCCTAGGCAAGGCGCTTTGGGGTTTGGGACGCATCGAAGAGGCACGCGCGCAGTTTTCTATTGTGGCCAAAAGCGCCCTCCCCTCCGCACGCTGGCGCGGCCTGTTGGCCTTGGGCAGCCTTCATGAACAGTTCGGAGAGTTTGCAGAGGCCATGCGCCTTTTTGAGGAGGCAAACAGCGTTCTCGACAACCTGGACCAGGGCAACGGCCTTGAGGCACGCATAGGCCGCCTTTACGTAAATACCAACCAACGCAACGTCTACATGGCCTGTGGCGACTTCGCCAACGCCCGCGCCCTAGCCGAGACCTGCCTCTATGAAGCAGAACGTCTTGGAAATGCCGACCAACACCTAGAAGCGCGTTTCGACCTCGCTTGGATAGATTTTGCCACCGGCCGATGGAAGGAAGCCTATACCGGTTGGACGGCCACCCTGCAACTCGCCCGCTTTTTAGGCGACCAGCGGAGAGAGACCCTTTGTCGTGCCTGGCTCGGCATCTTCTTTGCAGCGGCTGGCGACTTTAATACGGCCATTCAACACGGCAAAGACGCCTTGGCCCAGGCGCTTTCGCGAGGCGACCGACAAGCGGAACTCTATGCCCAGCTGGCCCTCACCGACGCCTACACAGGGCTTTCAGGGCGACTTCCGGAGGCGCGCTATCACGTCGCACAAGCCCACGCCGTTGCCGCCTCGGTGCGCTATGCCGGTTCGAGCATCGAGTGTCAACTTCGCTCCACACGCATTTACCTCGCCGAAGGACAAGCGGGTGCTGCCAGAGAGGCTGCCCAGCAAGCTTTGAACGACGCCGCCAAACTCGGCGCACGCCATCTCGAAGCTTTGGCACTTGTCCGCTTGGCAGAGGCCCTGCGCCTGCAAAGCAAAGACCCGCAGACACTGCGCCAGGCGCAAGAACATGTTGAACGCTCCCTTGCCCTAGCCCAAGAGACCGGCTTCCTAGAGGCGATGTGGCGGGCACACCATCTCCTCGCTCTCCTTGGCCTCGATCGTGCGGCACCCAACCTGCAGGAGGTCGAAGAGCACTGGAATCAAGCCATCCGCCTGCTCAACCAGTTGCGTAGCGCCCTTCAAGAGGCTCAACTACCCGATACCCTTCTCGAAAATGAGGACTGCCTGGCCGTGTATGCCGGCTATGCCAACCTGCTACTCAGTCAAAATCGCCGTCAGGAACGAGAAGCCTTCTTGGAACAGACGAGTTGGCCTCCGCTGTTGGATCGTTTAGAGCACTAGAAGGATTTGGACGATGCCCACCGCCGGTATCCAACAAAACAGGATGCGGAAACACAGCAAGCTGCTATTGGCGCTCATTTGGAGTGGGATCGCCTTTTTGCTCGACGGCTGCGGCGGAGGCATCAGCTCGTTTACCGGCGGCGGCATTCCACCGGGGCGCAGCGCCGTACTTGGCCAGGTGATCCAGGCGGCCAATCCCACAGCCCCTGTTCCCGGCGCCACGGTCACCATTACCACATCAACACCCAACGGGCAGTTTCTCTCTTATCGGGTCTATACCGATTCGAGTGGGCAGTTCTCTATCAACGGCATTCCTACCGGCAGCGTGGAAAGCCCGGTAACTATCCAGGTACAGCCCAACGATATGTCGCTACAAAGCCAGCACGTCTCCTTCTTACTGGCCAACAATCGCCCCACCCAAGTTGTCATCGCCCTGCTACCGGCCAACTTTAATGCGGCCAATGTGGCCAAAATCACGATAACCCAGGTGTCGAATCCATCCGGGAATGCCCCCCTCTACAAAGCCCAGGTCTACGATGCCCAAGGCAACCTCCTCGCCATCTTTCCTACGCTTATTGTAGATGGAGGGGTCGCTGCAGTTAACACAAACGGAACCTTCACCGTGGCCGGCGCTGCCGCCAACATCACGCCACAATCCATCACGGCCACGGTGCCCTCCGATAACATACCGAACCCGCCCACAACCACTTTGCCGCTCTCCAACGGAGGCAAGCCCACTCCCGATCCCAACCCGATCCCGGCAACCTCCTCAGGCCCCTAGAAAAGGGCCGACATCCTCTTTGTCGTTCTTCACCTGATGTGAGACGCGGAGAGCGGGCGCGCTTTTGCCGAAGCGACTCGGTTCGTTGCCACCTCCAGCCGCAGATAGTCGTAAAGCACGCCTTGGGGCCAATCGCGGGCTTCCAGCTTCAGCTGGATCACGTTCTGACCGGCATGCAAGAGAGAGGCGTCGAATGCAACATCGCGCTCGCACCAGTAGCCCTGAATTCCATCCCGATGCATCACCCCCGAATTAGGAAGCGGCCCGGTATCACCCACGACTTTGCCGTTGACAAGCACGGTGATATGCGTTCCCTGGCGACTGCCGCAAAAAGCCAGCCGGAGGTAGGCTTTTCCTTCGAGCGCCTTCGGCAGCGTAAAAATGATTGACCATACGCTGTTGCCTACATGCCAAACAGTGCCCCACTCCGGGTCGCCGTAGATGATGGGAGGCTGGCAGTAGTTCCAATCGCGATGCCAATCGCTTTTCCCTATAACGTACTGAACTCCATGAGGAAACTCTTTAGGGTAGAGATAGTACAACCCCCACTGCCAGTAGTGGTCGCCGTGGTGAAACTCTTGCGCCGTTCGGTCTGGCACTCCTATCTCCCAGAGCGGTTGCCCGTAGTACTTCGGCACCCATACCCATCTCCCCAAATGGAGCGTCTCTCCTGCCCCGATAGAGATGTCCGTTTTCTCAAACTCTCCGAGCACGCCGGTTGCGAATGCGTGGAGGGTATAGCGGCCTGGCCTAACGTTTGGTATATGGAAGGAGCCGTTGGGGCTTGCCTGAACCCAAAACTGATAGTGGGCCGCATCCCGTTGCCAATCTACCATCGGAGGAAAACCGGACGGCTGATGCGCCGGATAGTCCGGCGCGGTTAGCCCAACCCACATGTTCTGAACTTGTAGATGGGGGTGGTAGGGATCGCGCACCACGATCTGGCCGTCAGCAGCGCCGCGCTGTGAGGCCGAAGGATAGTTTGGATCGTCCACCCAACGGTAGGGCCATTTCGCCTTTTCTAATGCTGCACGATGCAGGGCATCGCGCCACATAGCTTGTGGGGTCGAACCGCTATTTACATACAACACAAACGGCCCCACAAACTTCGTCCAAGCCTCTCCTTTGTCTATGGCGAGCCAACTTCCACCGTAGTGGCTGCTAAGCCACATGTTCAACAGCACCGTGTCTACATGGCCGGTCAGCTCCGGCCGTGTTGGCCCCCCACTAAGATATTCGAAGCTCGGGTTGATCATCCAAAAGCCCACACTATCGTGCGTGCTTGCCCATCCATAAGCCGGCGTTTGGTAGAGCACGGCGGCATAATCGTACTTATGTTCCACCTCGCCTGCTCGCACACCGGTTGTTAGGCGCCGCGCCTCCTTCAGGTTCAATTGAATGCCGTGATCCCAATCGTAACCGGTAGCCATCTGCTGCTGGCGCCGGGCATCTACCACCAAAAAGTCGAAAACGGCCGGGTTTAGCTTAAGACACATTCTCGCCTCGCCAACCGAAAAGAATGGGTAGCTTGCCGGATGATGCCACAGAGCACTTGCGTACAGCCAGGAGTCCCCTCGAAATAGGGTATAGCGCCACTCCACGTCAGCCGGCAACTGATCGGATGGGTTTTGTGGGTCGTAGAGGGCGCGTACGGCCACCTCCACCTCGGCACCGCGTGAGGCAGCAGGGCTTACACGTACCAAGGCCATGCGTTTCGCCCCAAAATGGCGGGTGCTTCCCACCTGCGACCAATAGCCTTGTCCACGGCTCATCAGCTCCAGGCCTTTATACTTCCAAGAGGCGATGTTGCCGCTGTATTTGTCGATCTGCACCGTAAGAATGCCGTTAGAGAGTACGAACGAGCGAGGCGTTTCGGCAAGGGTAACCGGTGGGGCTTGCCGAGCTAATGCGGGATGTATCGGCCACCCCATCAGGGCCACCATCGTCCCCGCTTGCGCGGTTCGCCGAAGTCTTCGCAGAGAACATAGAAAAAACATACCGACATTATCCTTCCTGAAAAGTATCTTTTCCCTTCTCTAAAGACGAGCTTCTCGTCTAGGAGTTCTAGTTTAATTGCTGTTCTCTTTCAAACACACTCACTCCTTTCCTAAAACAGCCAATGACGAAACAGAACAAGCCAAAGATTTGACAAGTGACAGCAGATTTGTTATAATGTTATCGTGTGCGGTTTACCGTGTGTGTTTTGGAAAAGGAAGCTTAGAAATGCGAAAAACGATTCGTGACATTGCAAAAGAGCTGAACCTATCGCATACAACCGTCTCACGTGTGCTGAATAACCGGACGGATTTCATATCCGAACGCACCCGACAACGCGTACTAAAAGCCATAAAAACAGCAGGCTATCAACCGAATTTGGCTGCTCGGGCGTTGGTAACAGGGCGCACAAACCTTATTGCTTTTTGGAGTAGGTATCTACATACACCGTTCCAAGTAAGAGTGGTTCAGGCGCTCTTTACCCAGCTTAAGGCCGACAACTATGAACTGCTCATTCGTAGTGTTCCGGAGGATACGGATAGCGAACTCAGTCCTCCCCGTTTAGAGTTTCCTACCGATGGGGTGATCGCATTTGAAACTGCCTATCCTCTTCTGTGGAGAACACATGAAACGACCCCCTACCCTCCCGTTGTTAGTTTGGGAGCCTACTATTGTGAGAAGACAGACCACGTTGGAATCGATCTCTTTTATGGAGCCTCTTTAGCCCTGAACCATCTCTACGAAGCAGGGTGTCGCCGTATCGCTTATCTGCTCGACCAAGCCAGCAATCGCCCGGGAGATGCGCGGCTAGAGGCTTATCTCACTTTCTGTCGAGAAAGTGGCCTTCAAGCAGAGCAGATCGTTGCTCCGCTACAAACACGGAGTAGTGCTCGTGAAACCCTTAAACACTACATTGAAACATGGGGTGCGCCTACAGGCCTCTTCTGTATTAATGATGAGATGGCAATAGGGGCATATCGAGCACTACTCGATCTCAAACTAAACGTCCCTGATGATGTAGCCCTCGTAGGCTGCGATGGTATCGAGGACACAGAGTATCTCGAACGTCCATTATCCACCATTGTTCAGCCCATCGAAGAGATGTGCCTCATCGGCTGGCAGTTTCTCCGAAACAGAATACAAAATCCAGATTCGCCCCCTCAACAGCTTGTTCTACGCCCTCAACTTGTTGTGAGAGAATCATCGGTGAGGAGGTGATGCACATTTTCACTTTGTCTCCCTAGCTTTCTCAACTTCTAACTTCTTTAAAAATTCAATTCTTAAGGAGGTAATGATATGAGTTCACGTCAATCGCGTGGTTTTACACTAATCGAGCTGCTTGTAGTTATCGCTATTATAGCGATACTTGCAGCTATCCTGTTTCCTGTCTTTGCTCAGGCGCGTACCAAAGCGCGTCAGGCAAGTGATATGAGTAATCTGAAGCAGATCGGCCTCGCCCTCCTTATGTATTCCCAAGATTACGACGAGCACCTTTTGGGGATCGGCCTGCCCTACAATGATCCACGATGTAGCCCAGGCCCATGGGTCTACTGGCCGGCACTGCTTCAACCCTATGCTAAAAACACCCAAATATTCCTTTCACCCCAATTTCAAGTCGCCTACAATGCCAACGCTCCATGGGTTTGCAAACAACTTAACATTAACCTTAGCCCAGATGGAAACACCCTCTATTTCAGCTATATGCTTAATGGGGTATCCAACTGGTACTTCACTCCGTGGCTAGATAACAACCCTAATGCGCACTATGGCATCGTATGGTGGATGAATCCGAGCGATGCCCTGCTGGCTGTACCATCAGACACTATCTATGTCATCAACGGACATTGCCCCGATTCATGGCAGGATGGACATTTAGACTATCCTCTCTACCGCAAGCTAAATACATGGACATGCACCGGTACCGACTGGAGTTCCAGAGACCCCAATATTCAGGGTTTCTTTAACTCTCGCGAAAACGTGCTCTTCACCGATGGGCACGTTAGCACCCGACAGTGGGGGTCAACTTATCCTAGTGAATGGACGGTACAAGACGACGCCTCCGTTGATCCATTCCGCCCCCATTAGAACCTACTTAGACGTTGTAGGGGGATGAAATACACCATCCCCCTACAATTCGCTAGAAAAGAGAAAGGTGATAGAGCCATGATGAAAAAAGAGATATCCCCACTCTGGGTTGCGGTTGCAATCGTGGTTGTGGTTATCATCGTAGGTACTTACTTCGCAGTGCACTTATTTAGTGGACCCAAAATCATCAGCGGTACCCCACCACCCAACGTGCATATGGGGCCACCACCCACCCCACCCGGATTTCAATTAAATGAGGGTCAAAATTCAAAACCTCCCACACGATAAGCACATTACCACAAGTACATAACATCAGAAACCGAGAGGGCACCTTCTGCTCTCTCGGTTGAATTACTCATTAATACCTACGTCACCTATACTTCACTCCCCCCTAATCCCTTGCGCCTGCCCCTATTGTCTCTCCTTGCTTATCGCAAATTAACGATGAGGTTGGAGACTAGTTCGGACTAGATCGCTTAACGGGGCAAAACGGGAGCGTAGACAGAGAGGGATAATGGGGGAAAGGGGATGTATGTAGCTAATTTTCATGCGGTTGTGGGAAAAAGCTGTTAGGTGGAAGTGCAGGTTGTCGCTTCTCCCACCTCCTCGTTTGATCACGCTATTTAGCACGTTTTTGAACTATTTTGTGGATCGGGTGATAGATGGGAGACAGCAAAGGAAACGAAAGAAGAAACAAGAGAACGGCGAAGCAGACAAGAAGAGATGGGCGAGTTGGGAAACGCAGGGAGCGGTGGGGCGGTAAGGAGGAGTACTGCCGAAATCCCCCGCTCTCTTCGTCTTCTACGCGGACTTGAATACCGAAGTCATCGAACCTTATTCATATCCACCCCACCGATGATGACCAACTGCTTCAACAGTTCCTTGAACAGGAAATCCGCGCCAAAAATCGTATTCTCTTACCATACGGCATACTCGGTTATAACGCCTATACCGAGTATGGTACTCGTTTCCTCTATACGATTGATCGGACGGATTTCCCCGAATATGTGCGCTTTATCTATCACTTAAGGAGGAAATTACACCTATGACGAATGCAATTGCTGTTCATTTCCCAAAAGGGAAGGGAGATATGTCTCTTCCTTCCGTAGAGAACCCGCTCGTAGCTTTTCTTCAATCCCAGAAACTGCTCGTGTGGGAAAATGGAACCGTCGCTCGCATCCGTAAAGGGAACATCGTGCCTGTCTCTAAACCGTTCCCCCTTCACGTCCAACTGGAACTTTTCATCGAAGCGACGCATCCCGATTCGCGTCCCGAAGAGCAGCTCCCCTGTCCACCAGCAAAACCACGACTCCAAGGGGAACTGTCTTTGATACCTTACCTCCAAAACTTCTTTCACAACTTCCCGCATGAGCCTTTCTATAACACAATCCGTCCGCTTGATTTTAGTCTTAACCTGAAGGAAGTCGTGGGACACTCTATTCCCTTAGGGAGATACCCCGTCTTCTCTCGATTCAATGACCCCGATTTCCACGAAATCCTGCTTCGATACCAACCCGATAATGGCTTCGTCTTCCGCGTCCGTCAACAGGTCAACGCTACGAGAACAAAGTTCGCCATCCTCGACTGGCAAGACGAAAAACTGCTTCCTAACTACACCGAGGATACGCTCATCCTCTGGAAATGTGTCCGTCCCGATGAAAATAAACCTAATACCTATACCGGCGTGCAAGGCGCCCCTTATTCCCTCTTTAAAACCTATCTCTTCCCAGACGCCCAAGCCTGCGCCGGTCCCTACGGAGCCGTGAAAAGCTACTTTAAACACGGACTCGAAACCCTTATGGCCATCGCCGTCTATAAGGATTCGCTCGCCTATGATTTTAACGGTGTCTTCTGGGTTCCTAAAGGCTTCCCCGTAGCCATCTATAACGTCGCCGTCCAACCCGATGACCCCGATGAAATCCAACTCTCTCTCAAAGAGGGATTCGACGCCCTCCCGCTTCTCTATCACTGAAAACCTTAAATCAAAACCAAAGGAGATAACTTGTATGAAAACGTATCACTTTAAACCAACTCTTCAAACTATCCTTCATCCCGCTTCTCTCCCTCGCGGGTCTCCCCTTTATCCCCAATCCCAACCCCTAATCCCTCGCAAAGCTACCGGATTTTGGTCGAAAAACCGAGTTTTCCCCATAAAGACCCTCAATGAGAGGGCCGCTTGGGCCGAAAATTTCGCCGAAGTGAGCACAATGAACCCTGCTTGTCTAAAACTAACATCCGAACAGCTTGATGCCATCCGCGAGATCGCCAATATCGGAACGGGTCACGCTGCAACGGCACTTGCGGCGCTCACCGACTGGCGCATCGGCATGCATGTGCCGCGTGTGGATATCGTGCCGCTTTCCCATTTCATCGAGATCATCTGCGGGCCGGAGACCAAGGCCATCGGCATCTATTTGGCCGTAGAAGGCGATGCCCCCGGGCACGTCGCCTTTCTTATGTCGCAAGAAGGGGCCCAGCGCATGGCCGATAGGCTCTTAGGGCTACCGCCTGGCACCACAAAGGGGTTAGGAGAGCTAGAGTGCTCCGCCCTGATGGAACTGGGCAACATCATCGTCTCCTCGTTCCTTGTTGCCATCGGCGAACTTACCGGCCTAACCTTGTTCACCACCCCACCGGCACTCGCCTGTGATGCCACCGCCAGCATCCTCGCCAGCCTTGCGTCTATGCTGGCAGCGACAGGAACTCTGCAGAAGGATGCGCTTACCATCGTCACCAATTTGGAACAGGGTGAGAGCGATCTTGAAGGCTTCTTTTTGTATGTTCCGGAATCGCAAAGCTTGTCCACCTTTTTGAACGCCCTCTATGGAGAGCGACCCATTGACTGAGAAGATAACGGTAGGAATGGCCGAGGTCAAAATATGCCGCTCAGAAAACTCCATCTTGATCGCTTTGGGCTTAGGCAGCTGTGTCGGCGTCTGCATCTACGACCCCGTCTTGTCTTTGGCCGGCATGGCCCATGTGGTTTTACCGAACCGCACAAATCTGGAGGAGGACGACCCACGTTACGCCGACATCGCAGTTCCTCAGCTCGTTGAGCGGCTGCAGAAGGAAGGCGCCCTTCGCACCCGAATGCGGGTGGCATTGGCCGGCGGTGGGCAGATTTTTAAAGGGTTTGGCACCATTAGCAAACTCGACATCGGGCCGCGCAATGTAGAGGCCGTGCAGCATCAGATAGCCCGATTTGGACTGCCCATCGTGGCAGCCGATTTAGGGGGAAATGTGGGTCGGACGCTTCTGTTCTATGGCGATGGGCGCGTCTATGTACGTCTCCCAGGGCAAGAGGAGCGGTTGCTTGCCGCCCTCGGAGCTTCTGAGACAGCATCACCGTGGAAATCTATAAACCCGTCATCGTTGGCAAAGGCGGCGTAAAAAGGAGGCCATGAAATGGCACTTGCAAAGACTTATCTACAAGAAAACGAAGAGACGGATGCGCGTTGCTTGGAAACTGCGGACTATCGCCAGTTTAAAGCGCGCATCCTTCGGAAAACCGGTATTGACCTGAACCTCTACCGGCAGCAACAGATGCACCGTAGGCTTTGGGGCCTGGTGGAGCGCGCCGGCAAGAAGAGCTTTATGGAATACTATGCGCTGCTTGAACAAGACCCGCAAGAGTACGCTCTGTTTCTTGACCGACTGACCATCAACGTATCGGAGCTCTTTAGAAACCCGGAGAAATGGCAAGAGCTACGCACCCACATCTTGCCCGAACTTCTAGCGAAGGGTGGCCCTCTGCGCGTGTGGAGCGCCGGCTGCTCCTACGGGGCCGAACCCTACTCGTTGGCCATTCTGCTGGATCAAATCGCGCCAGAAAGGCCTCACACGATACTTGCAACCGACCTAGACCGCACCATTTTAAAGAAGGCGCAGCAAGGCCTGTTTACACGCGCCGATGTGCGCCATGTGGAACCACATCTTCTGCAGCGCTATTTCGAGGGCACACCCAACGCCGGCCTTCCGGCCGATGCGGATGCCTGCTACACCCTATGCCCTCGAATTCGCAAGCGGGTCACATTTCGCGCTCATAACCTTCTCTGCGACCCATTTGAAAAAGATTTCGACCTCATCTGCTGTCGAAACGTGGTGATCTACTTCACCGAAGAGGCCAAAGAGACGCTTTACCAACGCTTCTACAACGCCCTCAAGCCCGGTGGATACCTTTTTGTAGGAGGATCGGAACGAATTTTTCGCTATCGCGAGATCGGTTTCGATTCCCCACTGCCTTTCTTTTATCGAAAACGCGGGGAGACCTCCAACACCCCCCTCAAACGAACCTAAAGCAAGTTAAGGAGATAGGAATACAGATGGCTAAGAAGATATTGATTGCTGACGATGCGCTTTTCATGCGCGTTACCTTGAAAAACATCTTGGAAAAAAACGGCTACCAGGTCGTTGGCGAGGCCTCGAATGGGCTGGAGTCGCTGGAACTTTACCAGAAAACCAAACCCGACCTCGTGACCATGGATATTACCATGCCCGAGATGGATGGTATAACCGCCGTTCGCGAACTCAAGAAGATAGACCCTCAGGCCAATATCATTATGTGCACGGCCATGGGCCAGAAGCAGATGGTGCTTGAAGCGGTTTCGGCCGGTGCGAAAGACTTTATTGTCAAGCCGTTCCAGCCCGATAAGGTGCTTGAGGCCGTACAAAAGATCATCGGTGCCTAAAAACCCGAAAAGTCAACTACACCAAACGGAGACATAACAGACCATGAAAGTTCAATATATCAACCCATTTATATCGGCGGCCTTCCAAGTGCTGGAGATGGTGCTAGGCAGCAAACCCGCGAAAGGCACGCTCTCCATGCGCCCCTCCATCTTCACAAGCCAACAGTGCAACATCATCACCGGCGTTACCGGCAAGGTAGAGGGGCAGGTGATCTACGGTATGAGCCTCATCACGGCAGACAAGATCGCATCGCATATGCTCGGCCAACCGGTAAGGACGTTCGACCAACTTGCGGCAAGCGCCATCGCCGAGCTAGGCAACATGGTTACCGGCAATGCCGCTACCCTCCTGGCCGAAGCCGGCTTTCCGTGCAACATCACCCCCCCCACCATCGTGCGCGGCACGAATGTGAAGATGACCACCCTCGATATCCCCGCCCTTGTGGTGCCCCTCTGCACCGATTTCGGCGAGATCGAGATCACCGTAAGCCTACAAGAAAGCTAGCCTCGCCGCCTTCCTGGCGGGTGCCTACCGACGAGGAAAGGCTCCAAGACGAGCCTTTCCTCGTTTCCGCTTAGCGCACCGCCTCGAGGCGGAGATGCGCCGAACGCAGCCCCTCAGAGGTCGCCTCTACCGCAATGGCTCCAGGACGTTCGCCGGCACGCACCACCAATAGACAGAGACCGTTGAACGCACGACGGTAGTTGGCCTGGTCCGGCTCGTGGTCGCTTGGGTCGCCGTTCCCCACTCCGGCGATGCTGCCGGCGCCGCGCACACGAAAATGAACCAGATTATCGGCGGTAGGAACCACACGCCCCTGAGCATCCACAATCGCTACCTCCACCATACCTACCTCCTCACCGTCCGCTTTTATGGTGGGTGTGGAGGTGGTAAGACGAATGGCCGCAGGTGGCCCGGTGGTCTCTACGCGATCCGTAGCAACGACCCGGCCATCCCTATAGCCTTTCGCCTCCAGAACACCCGGTGTATACGGCACATGCCACTCCACATGCCAGTATTTGGGCATCTCTTTTCTGCCTAAGCTCTTCCCGTTTAAGAACAGTTCCACCGAATCGCAGTTGCTGTAGCACCACACGTCTATGGGCTGGCCCTCTTTACCCTGCCAGTTCCAGTGTGGAAACAGGTGAACAAGCGGGTGCTCCTGATCCCACCATGCCTTATAGTAGTAGTAGTCGTCTTTGGGAAAGCCACATAGGTCCATTAGGCCGAAATGGGAGTTGACACAAGGCCAGGCGTACGGCGAGGGTTCGCCTTTGTAGTCGAACCCTGTCCACACGAACCCACCGGCAACAAAAGGATGGGTGACCACGCTTTTCCAGGTGCCCTCGACGTTGTTATAGGCGCTCACGTAGCCCTTTTCGGGATCGTTTGCGTAGATGCCTCTATCGCTTACATCGCTGCCGATCTCGCTGCCGATGATGGGGAAATCGGGATGCGACTCGTGAAAAGAGTCGTACACCCCATACGAGTAGTTGATGCCCTGCACATCCAGC
>NZ_DATGLN010000031.1:0-2750 GCF_035294165.1 Chthonomonas sp. | reverse complement strand
CTTTCGTGACGAGATGGACCATGTGCTGCTGCTCGACATGGCCATCCACACTTTCGATGCGGCTCGCCATCTCAGCGGAGCCGACCCGGTTTCGGTGTATTGTGAGGAGTTCAACCCTTCTTGGAGTTGGTACCGTGGGGCAGCCTGCGCCAACGCCTGCTTTGAGATGACAGGAGGGTTGCGCTACACCTATCGAGGCTCTTGGTGTGCCGAAGGGCGCATGACCTCGTGGGAGGCGGAATGGCGCGCCGTGGGCCCGAAGGGCACCGCCACATGGAACGGTCACGACCAACTAGTGGCGGAGGTGGTGGTTCAACCGAACGGCTTTTTCTCCAAAACAGAGGAGCGCACCGTTCCCATAGAGCCGGAGCCGGGCGGTATTGCAGGTTCCTTGAGGGATTTTCTGCGCGCCCTTGAAACCGGCTTGCCCCCTATGGGCGAGTGCCACGACAACATCAAAAGCCTTGCCATGGTGTTTGCGGCCATCGAGTCGGCCACCAAGGGGCAGCGCGTTGCGGTGAAGTTTTAGCCTTCATCTAGGGGGATGAGCCAGGCGGATCGGTGGCCTGTGCGGCATCGAGCAGGGTGTCGCGCGGCACGCTGTGCCGATCCACAAGCAGGGCATAGCCGGTGCCCTCGCGCGACCAGGCGTAAAGCACAGGGCCTTTTGAGGGTGCGAGAGCATAAAACCGCTTCCGTGCCAACACAAAGCGGTTGAGCGAGGAGCCGAATCGGCCGTGACGGGGCACAATGTAGATGCCCACCAGCCCATGCGGGGTGCGATAGAGCAGGCGAGCGGCGGCCACACCGTCGAGGGAGACGACATCGGCCCCCAATAGCCTACCTCGAGAGAGCGAAAGGTTAATAGGTGGAATGTTCGCATGAAGGCGATCGCGCAGCCAAACCGCAGCGCGATCGGGGTTGGGCTGCGCAAAGGCCGGTTGAACCACCTGCCGCTCCACCTGTTCAAAGTCCTGAAGGGCGGCGCGCACAGGGAAGATATCGGGGCTGTTGAGGCGTGCCCAAACAAAGCTGAAAATGGCAAGCAGCAACATGGAGAAGGCCAAGGCCGGCCTCCACGCGAAGCGCGCGCGTTCAAGCCTCTCTCGGCGTCTCCAAACGCGTTGGGCTTCGCGCCACACGTGGGGAGCAGGCTCGATGTAGCGTTGATGCACACGAAGAGCACGCAGATGCTGACGTATCTCTGCAAAGCCTTTCGACTCCTCACGACAGAAGGAGCAGGCCTCTAGGTGCTTTTTTACCTGTTCATGGAGGTCTTCCGGTAGCTCCCCATCCACATAGGCAGCGAGGAGGTCGCGCATTTCCTCGCACGAACCCTTCATCGCCTCGGCCTCATTTTCATTGTGACTCATGTCTTTAATTAGCTACGTAATAGTGCATGCTTTCTTAGATATAGCTTACGATTGCTTTCGCACCGTCGGCTCCGTGCCCGTAAGCATCTGGCGCAACAACGCCCGTCCCCGCGACACACGCGAGCGCACCGTTCCCACGGGAATGCTCAGCGCATCCGCCGTCTCCTGATAGCTCAACTCCTCCACATCTACCAGCAGCACCGCCGTTCGGTACTCTTCCGGCAAGCTATCGAGCGCCTTTTGGAGTTTTTCGTCCAACAGGTTCTCCGTGAGGAGAACGGCCGGGTCGCTCTGTGGCGGTGCGGGAAAATCCCATGTGCTGCCCTCTACCCCCGAATCGAAGGAGGTGGTGAGCGGTCTTCGCTTGCCGCGCTCATAATCGTTAATATAAACTCTTGTCAGAATAGTAAACAACCACGCACGAAAATTGGTTCCCTCTTGAAACTGATCGAAGCGTTCGTAGGCTCGAATCAGCGTTTCTTGGGTAATATCTTCCGCCCATTCTCGGTTGCGGGTCATTCTGAGAGCCGCCTGATAGAGCGGCTTAAACAGCGGCTTGGCCAACTGTTCGAAACGACGGCTTCGGCTTTTGCTAAAAAGGTCCATTCCCTATGCGTTCCTGCTATAGGCCCAACGCAAGCCTATTTCCCCTGCTTCAGTTGGCGACGCCACGCCTCTATTTTCATCAGCGCTTCCATCGGGGTTATGGTGGTGATGTCGAGCGCCTCCAGCTCCTCAAGAATAGGATGCGTTTCCGGCTCAAACAGAGTGAGTTGCAATTTCTGTTTGCGTTCTGGAACCTGTTGGCCGCTATCCACAATATCACGCGTGACCCCAGCACTACCCTTTTCGAGGCTTTTGAGTATCTCTTTGGCCCGATCCACCACCTCGAGAGGCACGCCGGCCATGCGGGCCACTTGAATGCCATAGCTTTTATCGGTTCCACCCGGTACTAATTTTCTTAACCAAATAATATGCTCTCCTTGTTCCCGAACGGCCACCCGAAAGTTCTTTACCACCGGGTAGCGATTGGCCAGCTCATTAAGATGATGGTAGTGCGTGGCAAAGAGCGTTTTGCACCCGATCTGCACAAGATATTCGGCTACCGCCCACGCAATAGAGAGACCATCGTAGGTGCTGGTGCCGCGCCCTATCTCATCGAGAATCACGAGGCTGCGGGCGGTGGCGTTGTTCAAGATGTTGGCCGTCTCGCTCATCTCTACCATGAAGGTGGACTGGCCGCTGGCAAGCTCATCGTGTGCGCCCACGCGGGTAAAGATGCGGTCTACGATGCCGATGGAGGCCGAATCGGCCGGCACAAAGCTGCCGATTTGAGCCAGAAGCACGATTAGCGCGGTTTGACGAAGGTAAGAGGAT
>NZ_DATGLN010000030.1:0-5925 GCF_035294165.1 Chthonomonas sp. | reverse complement strand
TGCAGGGTGTAGCCGCCAGAGGCAGTGGAGGTCCGCTCAAAATCCTTGACGCCGAACGGATTCACCGCAAACAGCCCATAGGCTCGCGCATGCCAGCGCGGTGGATGGTTATAGTTTTGCGGGTAATCGAAGATTGCGATCCCTACTTTTTGCCCTTCCACGATACCTTCATAATCGGCCCAATCCGCGCGTTTCCCCCAAACGTTTTTCTCGCCTTGTGCGCCATTTGAGTTCCGAATCGTCCCTCCATTTTGCTCTCTCATGCTGTCGGCTACACGGATGGCGAAAAAACCTTCTTTGGTATCGGCGAATTTAGCTGGTTTCACAGCAGTCAGCGTAGAGTCGACATCCAGCTTTCGTATCTCCGGGTCCGCGTAGAAGATCATCGTGCGGTGCTCCTCCAAAATGTTCGAGCCATCGGGAGAACGCCAGCCGAATGTAGCGGTGATGCTCCCGTGGTCTGGGCCTGGCTTCACTTGATTAAGTTTTTCGAGAACAATGAGCCCGCGTGTGAGAGGGTTTCTGGGATTGCGATTGGTCTGCGACGCTTCGTTTTCCCAGAAATTCACGTCATTGATCTGGCCGTAGCCGATCCAAAGACCCCGATGATGCGGATGATCCCTGGATTCGCCTTCGACTTGTTCCATCGGATAATGACGCGTGACCACCAGACCGGAGGCGGTTCGTAGAGGCGCAAGGAATGGTTTCGGATACGAGGAGCCAATATAAAAGTCGGAAAAAGGCTGGCCATTGATCGCGATCGCGATGTGATCACCCTGTATGTTCCGAAAGGTGACTTGGCCGGAAACCGGGAACGAGGTGACGAATAAAACGAACGTGAAAACCGTAACTGAAGCCCGCAGCATAGCCGCCTGTCATAGTAGCAAGCGCCTCTCTCCCTGTACTGGGCTATCATGAAAGAGCAGCATATGGGACCCCTTGGCTTTCAGGAGATGGTTGTCATCTTCATCCTGGCCTTGGTGCTCTTCGGCCCCAAGAAGCTCCCTGAGCTGGGACGCATGCTCGGTAAAGCAGTCAACGAGTTTCGTAAAGCAAAAAATGAACTGCGCATGACGTGGGAAGCGCATATGGCTGAAATCGAACGCGAAACGCGTGAAACGACGCCCAGTTATAACTCGCTCAACGCTCCGAGCACCGATTACTCGCACTACTCATATTCGTATGAGGACTACGATTATTACGGCGCCGGGCAACCTTCAGATGCCCATCCATCTGAACCTCAGCCAGAAGCTCCCGCAGCCACACCCCAGATTTCCGCTCCAGAGGTTCGGCCCGTTGCCGGAACCGTTGCACGATCAAACGGTGTGGCCCCGGAGAGCTCCGCTTCCGCTCCAGCAAACGAGGAACATCCGGCAGCATAGCCGGGTGAGCATTGGTTCATGGGAGATGATTTTGACAGGCCTGTGACGCCCAACGGCGACGGCATCCATTGGAATCATGCAACTGCCGAAGAGCTCTCCTCTCCAGAAGCAACCCGGGCCAATATGTCTGAAGACGTGAACGTTCAGACGCCAGCCGGTTCCACGACCACGGCAGTGCTCTCGAAGAAACACGTCCCCCCGCCGCCTCCGCCGCCTCCTCCTGCCGACGATGATGAAGAGGATGATGAGGAAAAAGGAATGCTGCGCATGTCCTTCATGGAGCACCTGGAGGAACTGCGCATGCGGATCATCCGGGCGGTATTGGGCTTGGTCGTGGCATTCCTGCTCAGCATGTTTTTCACTAAGGACCTGTGGACCATTGTCCAGGCCCCGGCAAGTGAGGCGCTCAAACACCTGGGCTATCACCCGGACTTGGTGGCCATCACGCCCATGGAGCAGTTCAACATCATCTGGTTCAAGATGCCGTTGCTGGTCTCCCTCTTCTTGGGATCACCATGGGTTTTGTACCAAGCCTGGGCCTTCATCTCTCCGGGCCTGTACCGGCGCGAGAAGCGGTGGGCGGTTCCTTTCATCTTTTCTACCGCCGGTCTGTTTATCGCAGGAGGCCTTTTCGCCTACTTTGTTGTCTTTCGCTACGGCTTAGAGTTTTTGCTTGGGATCGGGCGGGATGTTGGGGTCACGCCCATGATCTCAATCAATTATTATTTCGATCTTTTTGTGAACGTGACGTTGGGCGTGGCGCTGGTCTTCGAGATGCCCGTCGTCATCTTCTTTTTGACACTGCTGCGTCTGGTTTCGCCACGGTTTCTGTTGCGGAATAGCCGGTACGCCATCCTTGCTATCACCATCATTGCGGCCGTCGTAACCCCCACCCCGGATGTATTCAACATGATGATCTTCGCCGTTCCGATGGTGATGCTGTTCTTTGTGGGGGTATTTGCGAGCTATTTGCTTGTGTTAAAGCGGGAAGGCCGCAAGTTCCCGTGGGTACCCATTCTGATCGGCACACTCGGAACGGCTGCCGTCATTGGTGCTGTGCTTGCGGTTTTCGTGTTGCACTATCATTATCATTTCGTACATCACTGGCCCTATCTTGCCCGCTAAAGAACGCTGATTTTGCAAAGCCTTCAAGCTTTAGCGCCGATACACTCGAGGCAACACACCGCGACGCCAGAGAGCGGCGCCACCTAACAGGCCGTCTTCATTGGGAACGCGGGTGACATTACCGGGAAGAGCAAAATCGATTTTCATCGCGTTCCCGCCGCCAATGTACAAGTGATCGAAATTGAAGAGCGCTTCGAGTTGTGCGATGGCTTTTTTGAGATATTCGTTCCAACGTTCGAGGCCCAGCGCTTCAAGACCGCGTTTTCCCAGGAAATCTTCGTATGTTTTACTCTCGAGCCACGGATGATGCGCCACTTCAAGACCCGGCACCAGGTGGCCGTCTGTGAACAGGGAGGAACCTAAGCCGGTCCCCAAGGTAATCACAAGTTCGACTCCTTTGCCATGAATCGCTGCGAGGCCTTGCACTGCCGCGTCATTGGCAACGCGTACTGGCTTTCTCCAGCGGCCCTCCAGCATGCCCTCGAGGTCAAACCCTACCCATTGAGGATCCAGATTCGGCGCCGTTTTGATGACGCCATGTTTCACCACGCCGGGGAAACCGACTGACACACGAGCAAAATGTGGCACTTCACTTCGAAGCCTTTCCATCACGTCGAGAAGGGCGACAGGTGTGGCTGGATGGGGCGTGTCTGCCTGCAATTTCTCGCTCACCGGCTTTCCACGCAAATTGAGTAAAATCGCCTTGATGCTCGTACCGCCAATATCGAAGGCCAGAGTAATTCCTTTGTGCTGAGGAGCCATAAAAACACACTTTAGCCCGGCAGGATTCGAGAGAAAATTAGGGAAGACAGGCAAAATTGGACATGACCCTCGCGAAGAACGATTGGTGGTCCAATATCTCGTCAGCCGCCAGCGTTCTTATGCTCGCAAGTGTTCTCTGCCTGGGCGCACCGCCGAAACCTGGGGGGCAGACGGCCGGACATGAAGAGCATCCTTTTACGATTACCGCAAATGTGGATCTGGTTCTTTTGGATGTCAGCGTGCGTTATCCCAACGGCGGCTACGTGAAAGGCCTTCAAAAGAGCGACTTTCGCGTGTATGAGGACGGGCATCCGCGTGAGATTACCCAATTTGGCGCAATGGACGCTCCGGTATCCGTTGGTTTAGTGGTGGACAACAGCGGCAGCATGCGCCTGAAGAGGCGGGATGTGGTGATGGCGGGCCTGGCCTTCGCCAAGCAAAGCAATCCGCAAGATGAGTTTTTTGTGGTCAATTTCAATGATGCAGTGAGCTTCGGACTGCCCGGCGAAGTCCCATTTACTGACAACCTGCTGTTGTTGCAGCGTGCCCTGTATTATGGTGAGCCTTGGGGCGAAACAGCCCTGTACGATGCAATTGGGGCCGCTTTAGCACATCTTGAAAGAAGCCATCGAGAAGCACGCACCTTGATCGTAGTAAGTGATGGCGGCGACAACGCGAGCAAGATCAGCTTACGCGAGCTGATGGACATGATCGAAGCTTCCCGGGCTGTCATTTACACAATCGGCCTGTTCGATCCCGCTGACGCCGACCAGAACCCAAAGGTATTGCGCAAAATTGCAAAGATGAGTGGAGGCGAATATTTTCAGCCCAAAACCGAAGACGAGATCCTGCCAGCGTTTCAGAAGATTTCGACGGATATCAGGAGCCGCTACACGATCGGCTATCATCCCGATGAGATTCAGGACAAGCGCACACTGCGCACTGTAAAAGTAACGGCGGAGAAAGGCGGGCGGAAGCTGGTCGTCAAATCCAGAACGACATACACGGTGGTTCCTTTTTCTGAACTTCTAGCCGATCGCGGACAGCGCTAACTTGCTATAATCCTTACGAGTTTGGGAGGTCGTCTAACGGTAAGACTGCAGACTCTGGATCTGCGTATCGGGGTTCGAGTCCCTGCCTCCCAGCCACTTCCGGATCGCAAGGCGCTTACCCGAAACGATCTTATGAATCCCTCTGAATCTCTCCTTCTGACAGAAACCAGTAGCGAATGATCCGAATATCCGCCGCGGCGATTGCCATCCTGTTTTGCGCACCTCGGTGGCAAATGGCTGCAACAAATACGACTTTACGTTTTGATTTTGGGAGCGGCCAACCTGCCCCCGGCTATACAAAGGTAACCCCCACGACACAATATACGGGCCAGCTCGGCTACGGGTTGGAACCGGGCTCAGCGGTGGAATCGGTTGATCGCGGCGGCAGGGACCGGCTGAAGGCCGACTTCTTAACCAGCGAGGCACCATTCTATTTTTCTGTGCATTTACCTGAAGAAGGCAATTATCGAGTGACCGTCATTTTGGGCGACCGCCGGGCAGCGGCAACCACCACCGTCAAAGCCGAGCTCCGTCGTCTGATGCTAGCCAACGTTCACACCGCTCCAGGTCACTTCCAGACACGAACGTTTCTCGTGAATATTCGCACTCCCCGGATCGCGGGGGACGGTGAAGTACGGTTAAAGCCGCGTGAAAAGGTATATGAAGCCGTTGCCTGGGATGACAAGCTTACCTTGGAATTTCTAGGCCCCCATCCCGCTGTATGCGGATTAACGATTGAAAAGGATGACCAGGTACCCACCCTCTACATTGCCGGTGACTCCACCTCGACCGACCAGCCCCGTGAACCATTTAGCGGCTGGGGGCAGATGCTACCCGTTTTTTTCAAACCTTCCATTGCCCTTGCCAATAACGGCGAATCCGGCGAGTCCCTTCGCAGTTTTATCGCAGAAAAGCGATTGGACAAAGTGATGAGTGTCATCCGACCGGGCGATTGGCTGTTCATTCAAATGGGGCACAACGACCAGAAGGAAAAGGGACCCGGTGTAGGCGCGTTTACGACTTACAAAGCAGATCTGAAGCGTTTTATTGCCGAAGCCCGCCAACATGGAGCCACTCCAGTCTTGATCACACCGATGAACCGGCTGACGTTTGACCCGAACGGAAAGATCATGAACAGCCTGGGTGATTTTCCGGAGGCTGTCCGGCAAACAGCAAAAGAGGAGCATGTAGCGCTGATTGATCTGCATGCGATGAGCGCCAAATTTTACGAGGCTCTCGGCCAACAGAATGCTCACCTGGCCTTCGCTGGCAGCGATCACACGCACACGGACGACTACGGGAGCTATGAACTGGCAAAATGCATCGTTGAAGGCATCAAAGCAAACAAGCTTCCGCTTGCCAAATATCTCTATCCCCTACCCCGGTTTCACCCAGAGCACCCTGACGAAATCAAAAGCTTCCCAATTCCCTCCGAGCCGCAAAGCGGATTGACACCCCGGCCCTACGGAGAATAGAGTCGGTTGCGTTATCCGCTGCGGCGGCTGGAAACAGCTCAGGCTTTGGCCCGGCTGACCACTCATGAGGCCTCGCTCTGACGCTTTGGTCTATCGATAGGCACCCGCCTTCTCCCGAACTTGCGTGCG
>NZ_DATGLN010000029.1:0-1063 GCF_035294165.1 Chthonomonas sp. | reverse complement strand
GCTTGCGGCATATAAACGGCTGGGCTGGACTCGCGCCTTCTCTTTTTTCGTGCTCACGATAGCCATATCAGCCGGCGCCTATCTGGGATGGGCTTACCTGGTTCGGCCTGAGCTGCCTATGGCCGGCCAGGATTTCCCCGGCTCTGATCCATCTGCCCAGCTCCATCTCATGATTGCGCACCCAGCCGGATTTCTTGCAGTCTTACTCCGCAGTATTCAGTTAAACGGCCGGCAATACTTATTTGATTTGATCGGCAATTTTGGATGGTCAGATTTGCCGCTTCCGTTTTGGTTCTATGAGGTCGCATGCTGCTTTTTTGCAGCCATTTTTCTCATCCTCCTCCTGCATCTCAAAAGAACCGGTACCGTGCGGCTGCTGTGTGCCTCTGTGGCGGTCCTAAGCATCGTGGCGGCCATCTTTGTAGCCCATTTTCTGATGTGGACGCCAGTGCATGCGAAAGCTATCCCCATGATTCAGGGCAGATACTTTATTCCACTATTGGCGATCTTGCCCTTCCTCTTTCCTTCGCGCGAACTCCTGCGGCAGCATTCCATGCGCATCTTGATCGCCCTATGCACCGCTTTCTTTGTCCTCTCACCGTGCACAACACTGAGCACGGTTCGGCGCTACTTCTTCCCCGACGCGACGCTTCTCGGAAAGTATCTGCAAGATTTGCCTGTGCAGGTAACATCGGGCGCGTGCCCTGCTGTTGCTCAATGGGAATATACCAAGAGCTGGTTTTCTATCGTTGAGGTGGGCCATGCCAATGTTTCCGATCCGTTTCGCGTCCTCATCACAAACGAAAGTGGAACCATTTTGGCCGTCTCAGACCCTGTTTTGGCCGGCGCAAACCTTCCCTTCCATGTGCCCGGGGCTTCGCGATTTAAGTGGCTCGTGCATCTTTGGCGGCCCAATCGTTTCGGAACCCTTGAGTACTGGCTGCTCACGGGTAAAACTGTATGCAGGTTTGGTCCCCCGCTAAAACTCAAGCCGTATCACTTGCCCGATGCCTAGTTACATGACAAAAAGGAGGAGAGCATGGTGACGGCGCATCTTCAACAT
>NZ_DATGLN010000028.1:0-6478 GCF_035294165.1 Chthonomonas sp. | reverse complement strand
GTGAAACGGTTGACGGCCAGCCCAAACTGCGCTACCGGCACGCCGGAGGGAGTGTAGCGGACTTCCGGATCGCGCGTTAAGCGCCCTACAAGCACCACACGATTAACGGACATGGTATCTTCTCCTTTAGCTGAGAAAAGTTGTCTGAGAGGGAGTTGACTCCCTCCATAACACAACTGCCGTTTTCCCCATGAAAAGCGGAAAAACTAGTAGAAAAAATTTTACCATATGGGGAACGCGCTGGGCTATTCCTCGTGCGGGTCTTGGCGGAGCACAATATGCCGTAGCACCACATCGTCAATGCGCAAAAGGCGGTCAAGCTCTTTGGGCGTTTCGGCCTCCGCTTCAAACTGCATTAGAAGGTAGATTCCTTCTGTTTTCTTGCGAATGGGATAGGCAAGGGGACGGCGGCCTTTCTCCCACAAACCGGCCTCATGAACCGTGCCGCCTTGGTCTTGTACCACTTTTTGATAGCGACTGAGCGTCGCTTCAACCTGCTCGTCGTTCAATTCGGGTGTGAGCAGGATCATCGCCTCGTAATGACGCATCGTTTCTCCCTCGGTCTATGGCGCCCTCCTTGAGAGGGCGCGGGATGGAAAGCTCGCAGGTTCCAAGAACGAACTTGTTCTATGGAACGATAGCTTCTTTTATGATACCTCCACAAACCGTTGAAAAGCAAGCTCTCTGGGCGTTTCGGCTCAAAACTTGCCCGATAAGGTAATGTAAACGACGGTACCTATGGGAGCAACCTGGGCTGGTAAGCCGCTTGCTGGGGGCGGAGGTTGTTCGATGTGGCGATTTGCGAACACGTTATGTGCGACTAACGATAGAGTAAGAGGCTCTTTGCCTTCGCGTAAGCGGTAGCCCAGCCGCAAGTCCATGTTGGCATAGGCGGGGGCGTTTGTGAGTATGCCAAACGTGCTTAAGCGGCTTGCTCCCACCGCATGAAGGCCTACGAAGGCATTCCATCTGCCACCTATACTCGCATCCATGCCGGCATTAAGAATGTGTTTGGGTGTAAAAGTGCCTTGAAAAGCGCTCTTGCTCGAAGCCTGTTGGTCGAGAAACGTGTAGTTAAATAGCCCTCTCAATCGCCTTGTAATTTGTAGCTCGCTCTCGAACTCGATGCCATAGATGGTGGCACCCCCCACATTTTCGTACATGAGCTTAGTGGGTAAACCCGGCGGATAAGGTGGTGAGGGGGCGAAGGCAATTGGTAGTAGACCGATGAGATTGCCGATAGAGTTGTAAAAACTGTTTAGCTCCATGTATCCTTTCGGGAGTTCCTGACGCCAATCAAGTTCAAGGCCGTTAAGCGAGATGGTTTTGAGCTTCGTATTCCCTAAGCCCCAACCTGTTAACCCGGGTGCCAGTGGAACGGGCGTATTGAGGTAGGTTTCCAGAAGGGTAGGGGCTTGGAAAGAAGAGCCGTAGGCTATCCGTAGCATTGTGTCACTGCTTAACTTCTTGACGATGCTGACGCGCGGGGAGAAGTTGAAGCCGTAGACCGTGGCATCATCAAAACGAATACCAAGGTAGGCAAGCCAATTTCGAGGGAGTTGCCATTCATCCTGGGTATAGAGGCCAAAAAGGTCTTGAAAATGTCTTCCGGTAACAATGTCGTCTCCATGAAACGTGGTGTGGTTCCAAGTAAATCCATAGACAAGGGTATGATGTTTTCCAACCTGGTTCTGTTTTTGAATCTCGCCCTCGAAGTTGTGGGTTTGTTCGATAAGGGTGTTCTGCGAAACGGCTTTGAAGTTGTTGTAGCTTAATCGTAGGGAAAGTGGATTCTTCGTGGTAGGCTCGTCATAGCGCAGGGCGACGTAGGAGGTACGTGTGTGGAGCCCTGCGAGGTAAAGAATTTCGTAGAAATTTCCCGCATATTCTAAGTCGCCGGCTTGCAGACGGAGCATTCCCGGTGACATCTTATGCTGTGCATCGAGGCCGATAAAAGGGACTGCCGCATTATCCCTCACCCCTAGCGAACCACCGGTGCCGAAACCTCCTGTATGGTTATAGCCAAAATCTAGGCTAAAGGCGTTGCCGTAGCGGTCGGCTGCAGAGGCCAGAAGCTCGTCGTAGTCGCTCTTATAGCCGCCTAGTACGGTGCGAAACTGCAGGTTCGGCTTGCGTCCGGCTAGCTCCTGAGGGGTTTTGGTGATGATATTGATGACACCGTTGTAGGCGTTGGCCCCATATAAAACCGAGCCAGGCCCACGTACGATTTCGATTCGCTTGATTTGACTTATCAATACTGGGACGAGTTGCCAAAATACTCCTCCGGTAAACTGTTCGTTAACCGGCCGATTGTCTATCATAACAAGAACCGTATTCGCATACTGAGAATTAAGCCCGCGAATGGTGACGTTTGAGACGCCTGCATTGGCCTCTGCTAAGTTGAGGCCGGGTGCATAACGTAGAGCGTCTAAAAGCGTTACGGCGCCATTGTGTTGCAACTGTTCACCGGTGATAACCGTAACTGCTGCGGGGGCCTGAGCAAGGGGCTGTTTAGAACGGGAAGCCGTTACCACCGTCTGGGTTCCTGCAAAAAGCAGTTCGTTGTTAAAAGCGTTTTGGGTTAGAGAACCGAGAGCATCCCCTCTCATCGAAGGTAGCAGCATAACAATGCTGAGCACTAAGAGCGACCGACACGAACAAGGCATAAGGGTTCCTCTTAGGAAACGGAGATGTTAGAAGAGGTTGCGTTTTTAGAGCACAGCCTTCAAGCCTCATTATTGGTAGTTTTACCGGTCTGCTGCAGCTATTGGTACTTGTTCGAAACGACATTAAAACTTGCCAGATAAGGTAATGTAAACGACGGTGCGCAATGGAGTGACTTGCGAAGGGAGACCGTTTGTGGGAGGTGGTGGCAGCTCAATGTGATGATCGCCGAAAAGGTTATGCACGAGCAGAGCAAGGGTAAGAGGCTCTTTGCCTTCGCGCAAGCGGTAGCCTAGCCGGATATCCATGTTAATGTAGGCCGGAGCGGAAGAGATAACACCATAGGAGTTCAGAGACGTTGCCCCTACCATGTGGGCCCCCACAAAGGCCTCCCAATGTCGTCCTAAATCTGCGTCTAGTGATAGGTTCGCCATATGGTTCGGTGCAAAAGCGCCGGCCAGTGCCACATTTTTGAGGTGTTCGTAGTTGTAGGCGTAGTTGAAATGCGCATCGAGATTTTTTGCCAACTTCAGAGCACTGTCAATCTCAAAGCCGTAAGAGGTGGCATCGCTGACGTTCGCGTAGGAAAGAGCAGAGGGAGTGCCAGGTGGGAAAGGTGGGGACGGCTGGAAGGCGGTAGGTACAAGCCCGATGATGTTGCGAATAAAGCTGTAGTAGCCGTTTAGCTGGAGGTAGCCTTTTGGTAACTCTTGGCGCCAATCTAGCTCTAAACCGTTGAGGGTAATGGTTTTAAGCTTTGGATTGCCCGTGGTTACTGCGGTTACCCCTGGGGCGATGGGAAAGGCGGTATCGAGATAGGAGTTGACAAGCGGTGGAGACTGGTAGGAGGTACCATAGGCGAAGCGGAGCGTTTGCCGACTACCTAAGTTTTTGAGCAGGCTTATACGGGGGGAGAAACTGGTGCCTATGAGGGTGGCGTTGTCCACTCGAAAGCCTAGATAGCCTATCCAGCCGGGCAAAAACTTCCATTCATCTTGCAGATAGGCGCCGAAGATATCTTGGTAGTGCTTGCCGGGGTAGGCGATGTCGGAGTGCAGCACCGTATGGTTCCAAGATAGTCCATAAACAAACGTATGCCGTGAGCCTATAGAGTTCTGTTTTTGCACCTCTCCTTCAAAAGTATGGGTTTCGTCCTCCGTGCTACCTGCGGACGCGAGCTTGAAACTCGTATAACTTACCCAAGCCATCAGCGGGTTTGGGGCATGTGGTTCATCATAACGTAGTGCGATAGACGAGTTATAGATGTGTATACCGGTTAGGTAGAGCACTTGATAGAAGTTTTCTGTGCTTTGTGCATAGCCTATCTGCAGACGTATTCTTCCAACGCCAACTTTGTGTTCTCCATCGAAATTCAGTAGAGAGACGGCATAGTTATCTAACATATCTGTTGGGGCAGTGCTGCCGAAGCCGCCCGTGTGGTTGTAGCCAAACCCGAATGCGAAGGCGTTTCCCCGCCCATCGGTTCCGGAGGCAAGGAGTTCATCGTAATCGCTCTTATAGCCTCCTAAAACGGTACGAAATCGCAGGTTCGATTTCGCACCATTGGCAAACCCTTCTGGGGTTTTGGTAATGATATTGATAACCCCGTTATAGGCATTCGCACCGTATAGCACGGAGCCGGGCCCGCGAACGATCTCGATACGGTCAATTTGGCTTATAAGTAGGGGAACGCTCTCCCACAAAAGCCCACCCGTGAACTGCTCGTTGATAGGGCGATTGTCTATCATAACGAGCAGGGTGTTGGCATACTGCGAGTTGAAGCCACGCAGAGTTACGTTAACTACGTTGGCACCGGCTTCGGAAACGTTCATGCCCACCACATAGCGCAGGGCATCAGGGATGGTGACAATGCCGTATCGTTCGAGCTGGTCGGCGGTTATCACGGTGACGGCGGCAGGCGCTTGATTGAGCGGCTGTTTAGAACGGGAAGCCGTTACCACTGTCTGGGTTCCTGCAAAGAGCAGTTCATTGCCCAGAGACGACCCAGTGAGCGAGGTCGTAGGCGCCGCCAAAGCGTTCCCTAAACAGAACCAAAAAACTACAAAGAGTATGCCGAATTTCATTGTGGTGTCTTTCCTCCTCATGAAGGATGCTCTAAAAAGCACAGCGATGATATTAAAAAGCGTTTTATTATAGAAACACAAAGAAATATCGGTATTTTTATCAGGTTCTTTAGGGAATGTTGTAAGCTTCGGGGTGTCTTCAATAGCTTTGCTAAAAGGAGCAAGTACGTTGAGGTGACCGGGGATTCTCCATTCGGGCGAGTGCGATCCGGAAGGAGTGGTTGGTAATTGTGGACACACAGTAGCGTTGATGAGACATAATACGGCTCAAGATATTCCAACAAGGCGACGGTGTGAAACTGAGCGTTTAGGCCAAGGAATGCAGCTTTCTCGTCTTCACGTTCGGTGCCAACATTCGACGGGACTGGTAGCACCCGATCAAGAGATGACTGGTGGGGAGTTTAGTCTCATCGGTGTGGGGAACCTGCGCGTTCGTGGCATGATGGTCAACAGGCGCGACACCGTGCCGATGTAAGCATACACAAGGAGGGGTAGGCCCTGTGCCTACCCCTCCAATCGTCAGTACCGACCCCTGTGCGTGAAACAGGCCTTGAGGGGGAAAGGTGCACCGCACCGTTGAACGCCGCACCGCCGGCCTTAAAGAAGCAAGATCAAACCCTATGACCTATTTGGACACGGGTTGAACAACGAAAGCTTAACCCATTTCGATGCTTTGCTTATGGCGCCCATTTTCAGCCTGTGCCGGCAGACTGCTCGTTTAGTTGGCGGATAGCTTCGGCAACCACGAGCTGTTCGGCCTTTTCTAGAGGGGGCGGCAGCGAGCACCCGGCCGCAAGGCGATGCCCTCCACCTCCAAAAACCTGTGCAATGCGATGGACGTCGGCGCCTTCGCGGGCACGAAGGCTTACCCGCACCTTTTTCCCGGGTATCTCGCGGAAGAGAATGCCGATGAGAACGCCCTGAATCGAACGTACATGATTGACGATGCCTTCGGTGTCGGCATCCACCGCGTTAAGCTCCTCGTAGTCTTTGGCCGTCACATGAACCCAAGCCACCTTTCCATCCGGTGATATTTGCAGGGTGCTTAGGGCGCGGCCCAACAACTCCACGCTTTCGCGCGAGCGGTTTTCAAACACAAGCTCGTTGATGCGAGAGGGCACGGCTCCGAGGCGCTGCAACTTGGCAGCAATGGTGAACGTGCGCGGGGTTACACTGGGAAACTGAAAAGAGCCGGTGTCGGTGATGATGCCGGTAAGCAAGCATTCCGCGATGGCACGGTTTGCCAAACGCCTACCGCTTACCTTTTCTAAGGCCAACACGAGTTCCCACCCAAGTTCGCAGGCTGCCGCAGCGTTGGCATCTACCAACAAAAGATTTCCAAATACTCCGTCGGCGAGATGGTGGTCTACATCCACCACAAGCGGAGCCGATAGAACGGTCTCTTCAACCGCACCTACTCTATCTATACGTCCCGCATCGCAGACGACGGCAACATCGAAATCTCTGCGTTCCGTGCTTGTCTGCACGGCATCGGCGCCGGGCATCCAGGTATAGATACTGGGCACGCCATCGGCCGAGAGAAGAATCACCTCTTTACCCAAGGCTTTCAACGCATGCATCAAGGCCAACGTGCAGCCAAGGGTGTCTCCATCAGGGTTAACGTGGGCAGCAAGGACCACGCGTTCTGTGCTACAGAGCGCTCTTGCCACAGCCAGAGCCGCTTTTCTCATGAATCGGTACTGCTATCTCCTTTCACTTCTTTAGACCCA
>NZ_DATGLN010000027.1:0-5342 GCF_035294165.1 Chthonomonas sp. | reverse complement strand
GGGCTAGCGCCCTCGAAGGGCACGACGCATGGCGGGGTTGGCTTCTAGCTCTTCTAGGAAGCGGCCGGCGCCCAACACCACACAGCATAGCGGGTCTGGAGCGATGTGGACGGGCATGCAGGTTTCACGGGCCAGCAGTTTGTCTAGCCCCTCCAAAAGAGCACCGCCTCCGGCGAGGGTAATGCCCTGTTCGTAGATGTCGGCTGCAAGCTCTGGGGGGGTGCTTTCCAGCGTCATTTTCACGGCCTCGACGATGGTGTGAACCGGCTCTTGTATGGCCTCGCGAATTTCGCAGCTGGTAAGCAGGGCACTGCGTGGAAGCCCGGAGAGCAGGTCGCGCCCGCGCACTTCGTACTGTTTATCGGGGCCGGATGGATAGGCGGAGCCGATGGCGATCTTCACCTCTTCGGCCATGCGGTCTCCGATGGAAAGATTGTAGGTGCGGCGCACATAGTTAACAATGGCTTCATCTATCTCATCGCCGGCCACGCGCACGGAGCGGCTCACCACAATATCGCCCAGTGAGATGACGGCCACTTCGGTGGTGCCGCCGCCGATGTCCACGATCATCGAGCCGGTCGCCTCGGAGACGGGCAAACCGGCCCCGATGGCCGCAGCCATCGGTTCCTCGATGGTATAGGCTTCGCGCGCACCCGCTTTTCGCGTGGCCTCGATGACCGCGCGCTCTTCAACCTCCGTGACGCCGGAAGGGACGCCAACCACCACCCTCGGCGGCAAGAGCGCGTTTCGGCGGTAGACCTTTTGGATGAAGTAGCGGATCATCGCCTCGGTCTGCTCGAAGTCGGAGATCACTCCGTCGCGCAACGGGCGGATAGCAACAATGCTGCTGGGCGTTCGGCCCAGCATGCGTTTGGCCTCTTCTCCGACGGCGATGGGTTTTCCTGTATCGGTGGCGATGGCCACCACAGAAGGCTCACGTAAAAGGATGCCCTTGCCCCGCACATGCACCAACGTGTTGGCGGTTCCCAGGTCGATCCCCATATCGCGAGAGAAGCGCCCTAGCGTCTCGCGCAGTAAAGTCAGCACAGCTCTACGTCTCCCCAGGCTCGGCTCGCAATCTCGTACATTATGACACAATTCACCTGAATTAGAAAATAGGATTTTTACGTCAGGTTTGCAAAATTTGCATTCCCTGCTTTTTAGAGCAACATGCGCTCTTTGATCTCCAAATAACGGTTCACCAACTCGACCGACAGTTTCTCTGCAGAAGAATCTACCACTAAAACCCCTTTTTGCGCCAATAGGCGCAGGGCCTGTTCACGCTGTTGGAGGGTTTCGAGAGCGGCGACCTTTTGAAAAATCGCCTCGGCGCTTGCCGGAGGCTGCTCACGGGCGCGCACCCAGGTGGTGTTAAGCAGGGTGACGGCAACGGGCAGATGGCGCGGCTGCTGGGCAGCGAGGGTGGAGATGAGGGTGCGGGCGGAGACGGGGTCCCAAAGATCGGTGAAGCAGATCAACAGGGAGCGGCGTGGCCAGCGCCCTTCGAGAAAATGGAAAGCGGCACGGTAGTTCGGTTCCTCAAGGTCGGCGTAGAGGTTGTGGAGGGCTTCGAGAACGGCGTAGCTCTGTTGGCGCCCGCGACGTGGAGGGAGGAAGGTATGGATGCGATTAGAAAAGGCGAGCAACCCCACCCTATCGTCGAAGAAGGAGGCCACATAGGCCAAGAGGAGGGCGGCCTGAATGGCGTAATCTATTTTCGCCCGGCCCTCCAGTTCGCCCCACATGGTGCGCCCCACGTCCAGCATAATCAGGATATTTTGGGAGCGTTCCAGCTCGTACTGACGGGTTACAAGATGTCCCTTACGTGCGGTGGCCTTCCAGTCTATATGGCGAATTTCGTCGTCGGGCACGTAGTCGCGCAGGCTTTCGAATTCGCTGCCGATGCCATGGCGATAGGCGCGCCGCACTCCTAACTGCTGCAGTTGGCGGCGTTGGGCTGCCAGGTTAAAATGGGCCAGCTCGCGCAGACCCGGATAGACCTTAACCACCTGCACGGCCGGGATAGAGGCGGTGCGTCCCACAAAACCGAGGCGGCCAAAGAGGCGCACCGTGATGTCGGCGAAGGCGTAGTCGCCGCGGCGGTTTGGGTGAAGGTGATAGGTCACCGTTTGTCGGCTCGAAGCCGGAACATGAAGGGTGAAAGGGAGGTCGGGAAGATCGTTTTGGAGCGACTCGGGTGGGGCATCAAGCAGCTCGACATGGAGGGGGCGCGTGCTGAAGTTGCGCACCGTGAGGCAGACGGGGACGGGGTTGTCGAGGGCTAGTCGTTCATCCACCTCGCGGTAGACATCGAAGGCGGAGTTTGGGGGCAGGAAAGCCCAATCAAGCAGGGCAAGCGCTGTAAGCCCTAACGCCCACCCGATGCCGACCCAGCGCAACCAGGGCAGAAGACCACTGGCGAGGAAGAAGCCGGTTCCCAAAAAGAAGAGCAGGAGCCATCGCCGTTGAAAGATCAAGGGTTCTCTCCTTTGGTGAGCAGGTAGGTTGTGTTATCGAACGACACCATATCGCCGGGGTAGAGTTTGCGTCCACGCCGGTTTTCGGGTTCTCCGTTCACGTAGACGGTTGTGGTGGTCAGGAAGGCGCGTGCAGCCCCTCCGGTAGGGATGGCTCCTACCAGCTTCAGCAGTTGACCCAAGGTGATGTATTCTTCTCGCAGGGGCACAAGGGTTCTATGCATTACTTTTGGTAGACGCGCACATACTTCACGTACATGATGGCAGGGAAGTGGGTGGTATCGTCGGGCATGCCCGGCCAATAGCCGCCTACGGCGAGATTCACCAAGAGATACATAGGCACATGAGGAACATGGCGCGTTGTACGAAATCGGGGTACCCCATCCACGTACCAGGTGAGGGCGGTGGGGGTCCACTGAAGCGCAAAGGTGTGGTAAGCGGCGGAGAAATCGGGGCCTACGAAGTTGCCGCCATCGCCCACATGGCTGCTATCTTCGCCCACGTAGTGGTTTGTCATATAGACCTTGTTGGGTTGATGGCCTAGAATCTCCAAAACATCTATTTCGGGCGGCCAGCTTTTATCGGCGGGCAGCAGCCAGAAGGCAGGCCATAGACCCTTCCCCTTCGGGAATTTGGCGCGAATTTCGAACCACCCATACTCTTGGGCGAACTTCCCGTAGGTGGTGACGATGCCGGAGGTATAGGGCATGCCACCCATAGAGCGCCGTTCGGCGATGAGTTCGAGGTGGCCGTTGTGCACGCGATAGCCATCGGGCGCATAGTACTCTTGTTCCCCGTTGCTATGGGTACGCACGCCATCGGGGTAGGAGTCGATCCATTTGGAGGTGTCGAGTTTGTTGCCTTTGAACTCATCGTCGAAGGTGAGGTGATAGCCAAGCGTTCGCGGGTCGGTTACATGCGGGAGGGAGGCGAGGTCGGCCTGATCGTTATGGTTCACACCCGGCTCGGTTTGAGGGATGGCGCGGGCAGCAACGAGGTTAAGGATGGTGCAAGAGAGGGCGAAGGCAACCGGTAGGGTTTTGGCAACAGCACGCCACATGGCATTAGCTCCTAGAGAGTCTATCGAAACGTTCCATTCTAGGATAGCACAAAATTGGGTGCGCAGGAGAAGACGGGTTGGTAGAGCCAGCCCTTAATTTTTCTGCGGAATCAGACGCACGAGGCAGCAGGCATGAGGGGCTAGAGTTTGTGTGAAGCGATTGTTGTAGATGCCGAGATCGCGATGGCTCCAAAGGTCGTGCGCTTTGACAGGGCCGGTAAGGCCTAGCTCCCACCAGGCGACGGTAACCGCAGCCGGCGTGTGGTCGTCGAGGTTGAAGAGGGCGACGATGAAGCTGCCATCCGGGTTTTGAATGGCCCATACTTGCTGGGGGCCGAAACGCACCGGATGAGCCAGATGGCCGGCCTGGTCTACGGCGATGACCTCGGCGTTGGTCAACAGTTGAAGGCCATATGAGTCGAGCTGGGTGAGGTCGTCGCCGGTGTAGAGCGGGGAGCACTCGATGGCCCAGAGCGTCATCATGGTTTGGCGCTCCGCATCGGTGAGGCCGTCCATAGCGCCGTTGCCGATGTCCAGCGAATCGAAATCGTTCCAACCTCTGGTGGGGCCTGCGTTTTGGTACCACCGTGCTGCCGCCTCAAAGCGCGCTCTTACCTGGGGCCAACTTGTCAGCGTAGGGCCGTAGCGATCTATATCGTCGCTAATGCGCCATCCGTTCGCATAGCGTTGCCAAAAGTCGGCATAATGAGCATCGAGATTCCAGGAGAGCTCGAGCCAAATGGGGCGTCCGGTCTGTTGAAGGGCTTGGGCCCAGGCGGCCACTTCGGCGCGGTTATCTATGGAAAGGTCGTTATGGTCGGAGCCAGGGGTCACTCCGTCAAGTTTCAGAAGGTCTACTCCCCAGTTGGCGAACTGCTGAGCGATCGAGGCGATATAGGCTTTGGCGGCGGGTTTTGAGAAGTCTATTTTGTAGGTCCCGTTGACCCAGCCGTTGCCGGGGGTGGGCGGTTGTACCAGAATGTCGCGTAGGTGGTAGGGGGTACCCAGAATTTGGGGGTTGGCTTGGTAGAGATCGCCCCATATGCCGACGGTGTAATAGATGCCGAGCTTTTGGCCGTACTGGTGTACATAGCGTGCGATGGCGGCGATGCCGTCGGGAAACTTTTTACGGTCGGGCAGAGGGCGACCAAAAGCGTCGTAGCCCCCTTTCCAGCCCGAATCGAGATTGATGTAGCGATAGCCGTATTTTTGCAGCAGGCGGTGCATGGCATCGGACTGCTCTCTAACGTGCTCGGCAGTGAGCCAGTCCTCACCATTATAGTTTGGGGAGCGCACGGCTTCAAGGCTCCAGCTACTCCAGCCAATGAAGGGTTTCGGAGCCTTTGCGGCTTTTTGGAAAGTTTGAGGTTGAGCGAACAGCAAAAAGAAGAGAACACTTTGTAGAAGTCTTTTCATAGTTGAGTGCCTTGGTTAAAATAGATGAAAGAAAGTTCTTTTCTAAGACTGCTTCCTCCTGCAGGGCAAGGGCGTGGCACATCGTGTCTTCTCTTGGCAACTTTAGAGGCCGCGGCATGGTATAATTCAAGTAGAAGGTTCGCTATGAAAAGCCTTCGATGGCGGTAGCGCCCCTGCTCCGCTTGAAGTCGTTTGCGCGGGTTCGCGAGCCTTTCGGAGCCACGGGCAACGACATGGAGGAACAGAAACCAATGATGCGCGGATTGAGGTGTCGGTGTGGTCAGCGCATATATCAGCGAGATGTGGTGCGACAAGGCTACTTGATGCGACAGTTCGGTCCCACCTATGTCTATATCCGCTATCGCTGCTCGCGCTGCAAACGTTTGGGA
>NZ_DATGLN010000026.1:0-36645 GCF_035294165.1 Chthonomonas sp. | reverse complement strand
AAGTGCCTTCTGCGTAAGGCTATCCGTCAGCAGCTTAATGAGATAAGGCGGAGGTAAACTCAACGCGGAGGTGCACAGCGTCAAGACGACGATCAACAAAATCAACCGCCAATAGACGCGCACCTCTTTCAAAAAACGTATGAAATTTTGCATGCCCGTTCTTGTTCGAAATTTGGAATCGGCCCCGGCTAAAGCCGCCTACTACCAATATCGGGAGAATGCATTTTTTATTTTACCGCACAAACCTTCATTATGGTTTCCTTTCGCAGCCTGTCCGCCGCAAAATGCGGAATCTCCTCAATCGCCGCTTTTAGCGATAACCTAATCGAGGCCTCTATCGTATAAAAAGATAGCTATAAATCTATGTTTGGAGGAAATCAATGCAACAAATCTGCCGTTACGGACTAGGCACCACGCTCTCTACCTCCTTTGCCGAGGCCTTGCGCCTCACCAAAGAGGCCTTCCAAAAACAGGGCTTCGGTACCCTCTCCGAAATAGATGTCCAAAAAGCGCTCCAAGAGAAACTGGGGCTTAATCGCGAACCCTATACCATTCTCGGTATGTGCAACCCTCAGCTTGCCTCCCAAGCGATTGAAGCGGAACCCCATATCGGCCTGCTGCTCCCTTGCAACGTGTTAGTTGCACAGCGCGAAGCGAGCATCGAGGTCTCTGCACAAGACCCACGTGAGATGGTTGAGATCACGCAGAACCCAAATCTCAAGCCTATCGCCGAAGAGGCCTATCGGCGCATTGTCGCCGCCCTCACCCAGCTCGGCTCCAATTCGCCCTAGGGAGTTCGGGTTCCAGAAACCGAAGAACGGTCTCCAACGCCTTTAGAGAAGCGTGCGTACAGCGTCGGCGATTACCTTGATCTCCTCCGCCTCCAACGTGCGTGGGTCGAAAAGCACCCTATCGTCCTGAACCCGTGTGAAGACCGGTATGGGGGCGTGGCGGAGGCGTTTTGCAATGGTCTCCGAGGAAAGTTCATTATCGGCACTTCGCAGCGCCACACAGAGCGTATCGAGCCGCTCCTCCGGCAAAGAACCACCTCCGACCTCCGAGTAGTCGCGTCGGAATTCGATCCGAAAGCGCTCCTTGGGCAGTACCCGCTGAAGAGCGCGATGGAGTTGTCTTGCCAGACGGGCGATCTCCGGCATCGTGCGATGAAAGTAGCGCAGTGTAGGGATAGCCTGTGCCGCCTGCTCCCGATCACGGTAGAGCCTTAGGGTGGCCTCCAAAGCCGCCAAAGTTAATTTGTCAACCCGAAGCGCGCGCGCCAACGGATGTTTTTCGATCAGCTCGATATACCTGCGTTTCCCCAAAATGAGGCCGGCCTGCGGGCCACCTAAAAGTTTATCACCGCTCGCCGTCACTACATCCGCCCCCGCCCTAACACTATCGAGCACCGTGCTTTTGCCCTTCACGAGGCTCAATAACGCTCCACTACCCTGGTCATCCATCACCGGTATGCCGTGGCTGTTGCCTAAAGCTACCAAATCCTCCAGCGGAACCGTCTCCGTGAACCCGATAATGGCAAAATTGGAGGGACGGCATCGCAAAATAAGCCCTGTGCGTTCGGTGATGGCCTGCATATAGTCCGAAAGCCGGGTGCGATTCGTGGTGCCCACCTCCACCAACAACGCGCCGGAGGCCCGCACGATGTCGGGCATGCGAAAACTTCCGCCTATCTCCACCAGCTCTCCACGCGATAGCACAACCTCTCGTCCCCCGGCAAGCACGGTAACCGCCAGAAAAACCGCTCCGGCGCAGTTGTTTACAACATAGGCGTCCTCAGCACCTGTCAGTTCGCAAAGCAGGGAGCGCACATGGTCTTGGCGCGATCCGCGACGCCCGCTCTCCCTGTCTATTTCCAAAGTGCAGTGCCCTCTCGCCACCGCCCACAACGCCTCAACGGCCTCGTCGGCCAACCGTGCTCTCCCAAGCCCCGTGTGGAGGATCACGCCCGTGGCGTTAATAGCCCTGCAGAGTGAGGGCCGCATACGGCGCTGTGTCTCCGCTATCACCTCCCTCACAATGTCGGCATAGCTAGGTGTAGAGCGCTCTGAACTCGTCTGCAGCTCCTCGCGTATCTGCTGCAACACATGCCGAATAGCCTGCACCAGCACGGTCTGAGGGACGTTTTCCTCTAGACGACGTATCTCAGGGTGCACCAACAGACGGCTAACCGAGGGAAGAGAACGAAGCTTTTCTGCAAGCGAGTGGGCCTCTTGCGCGCTTTCATTGCTAACCGAATCGTGTTTCTTGTCCGCCATTCTGGTATAACTTTACCCGACAGTGGTATAACTTTACCCGACAAATGTTATCTCGACTCAACAAATGTTATCTCGCTTCACCCGACAAATGGCATCTCGAAGCGAAGCGAGAGAACCTGATCTCCTTTGAGGTTTCCATCCATGCCCGAACCCCAGTCTTCACAACCGACCGAAGCCATCCGTCGCCGCGTTCAGGAGCTGCGCGAGCAGATAGAGCGGGCGAACTATCGCTACTATGTGCTCGATGACCCTGAAATAACCGATGCAGAGTACGACGCCCTGCTGCGCGAGCTAAAAGAGTTAGAGGAGCGTTACCCGGAACTGAGAACTCCCGATTCGCCCACGCAAAGGGTGGGAGCCGAGCCGGCAGTAACAACCTTCGCCCCCTTTCCCCATCGCGCTCCCATGCTCTCGCTCGATAACGCCTTCTCTTACGAAGAGCTACGTGCCTGGGAAGACCGCAATCGCCGCTTGCTCGGCGCCTCTCCGGATACCCGTTTTGAGTATGTTTGTGAGCTGAAAATAGACGGGCTTTCTATCTCTTTAATCTACGAAAACGGACGGTTCGTTAAAGGCGGCACCCGTGGCAATGGAGTTGTTGGTGAGGACGTTACCCCCAACCTGCTTACCATTCCGTCGCTTCCAAAACAGCTTCGGCCTGCTCCTAAGCAAAAAAGCCTGACAGCTTCGCACCCACAGCCCACATTGAGCTTCGCCTCCGATTCACAACAGGCCGACTTCCCCACTTTCATCGAGATACGAGGCGAGGTCTTTCTAACCCATCAGGAGTTTCAGCGCATCAACGAGGAGCTAGAAGAGCGGGGGGAGCGAACCTTTGCCAACTGCAGAAACGCAGCCGCCGGTTCGGTGCGTCAAAAAGACCCGCGCGTCACCGCATCTCGTAGGCTCGATCTCTTAGTCTATGCGGTCGGGCACTATGAGGGCTGGGAGTTTCGAAGCCAATACGAACTATTGCAAACCTATCAGGCGTGGGGGTTGCCAACAAACCCCAATATTCGTCTTTGCTCTACGATAGAAGAGGCCATTACTTTTTGTGAAGAGTGGGCCACCCGTAAAGAAGAGCTTCCCTACGATATTGATGGCGTGGTTATTAAGGTCAATTCGTTTGCCCTTCAGCGCGAGCTAGGTCAGGTGAGTCGCTCGCCGCGATGGGCTATCGCTTACAAATATCCGGCCATTCAGGCTCGTACAAAGGTTTTAGCCATCGAAGTGCAGGTGGGGAGAACCGGCGCATTAACCCCCGTTGCCCATCTCGAACCCGTTCCTCTGGCAGGGGTCATCGTGTCCCGTGCCACCCTGCATAACGAAGAGGAGATACGTCGTAAAGATGTACGCATCGGCGATACAGTCATCATCCAACGGGCAGGAGAGGTGATTCCGGAAATTGTGGAGGTTGTCACCTCCGAACGCGATGGGGATGAGATCGTCTTCCAAATGCCCACCCACTGCCCTGTTTGCGGTACTCCCGTGGAACGTCCTCAAGGCGAGGCTATCGCGCGCTGTCCCAACCCCCTCTGCCCGGCGCGTGTCCAACAGACCATCGAGCACTTCGTTTCCCGTAACGCCATGAACATCGAGGGACTTGGAGAGAAGCACATCGCACAGCTCATTCAAAAAGGTCTTATTAAAGACCCCGCCGACCTCTACTATCTCACGAAAGAGCAGCTTCTTCCTTTGGAACGTATGGGGGATAAACTGGCCGAAAAGATTTTGGCCAACATTGCCGCCAGTCGCCAGCGTCCTCTGGCCAACCTTATCTACGCCTTGGGAATACGCCACGTGGGCGAACACGTGGCCGCCGTGCTTGCAGACCATTTCGGCTCCCTGGAGCGACTCCAAGAGGCTTCGGTGGAGGAGCTGGCCAAAATCTACGAGATCGGGCCTGCTACCGCAGAAAGCATTGTCGCTTGGTTTGCCGACCCACGAAACCGTCAGATGCTCGAAAAGCTCAAGCGTGCCGGGGTACAGCCGATGGCGCAAGGCAGCGCCCCCATCTCCGATGCACTCAAGGGCAAGACCTTTGTCTTTACCGGTGCCCTCGCCCACATGACCCGCGAAGAAGCCGAGGCCGCCGTTCGTCGCTTGGGGGGGCGCGCGGCCAGCAGTGTGAGCCGTCAGACCTCGTATGTAGTTGTTGGAGAAAACCCCGGCAGCAAGCTTACCAAAGCACAGCAACTCGGCATTCCCATCCTCACGGAAGCCGAGTTTCTTGAACTTCTCGAGGCGACCTAGCGGACGCTCTACGGACACCCCTTGACAAAGGTGGCCAAGCGTTGTAAACTTCAGTCTAATGTAAATGCCCAACGAGGTGCCGAAAAAAGAGAACCATGCATCTTTCTGCCATCACCGATGAAATATCGCAAGACTTCGAGCATGCGCTCGATGTCCTTCTGGAGTACGGCGCGGAAGGCGCCGAACTGCGCGGGCTATGGAATGTCAATATCGCCGATCTCAGCGACGAGCAGGCTCAAAAGGCCCAAAAAGCTCTTCAAGCTCGCGGCCTTAAAGTCGCCGCCCTCGCGACCCCCTTTTTTAAATGCGACATCGAACCCGCCGCCGAGGCGGAAGCTGCAGGCCCTCTGCATCTTGCCCCGCCGCGCGATCTCGCCCAGCAGATGCAGATTCTAGAACGATGTGCCCGCCTAGCCCACCTCTTTGAAACCCCCTATCTGCGTGTTTTTACCTTCTGGAAACGCGGCCCCTACACTGCCGAGGTCGAAGATCGCATCGTGAACGCCTTTGAGCAGCCGCTGGAGCTGGCCCAACGCGAGGGTTTAACGCTGGTGTTAGAAAACGAGCATGCCTGCTATGTCGGTACCGGCGCGGAGGCAGCCCACCTGGCCGCTCGCATAGACCACCCTCACTTTCGGGTATGTTGGGACCCCGGCAATGCCTTCGCTGCCGGTGAACGCCCCTATCCCGATGGCTATGAGGCGGTGCGCCCATGGATAGCCCACATGCATGTAAAGGATGCCCGCATGATATCCACCGAGCATCATGGCCTCCAACCGCGCTGGTGCGTTATGGGGCAAGGGGAAATTGACTACGCCGGCCAGTTCGCGGCGCTACGTCGGGATGGCTATCAGGGCTTCGTCTCTCTCGAAACCCATTTTGTCCCCGAAACCGGAACCGGCCCCGACGGCAAGGGCACCCATGAAGACGGCTCTCGAGCCTGTTTGGAATATCTCCGCCGCTATTTTCACGTATCCTAAAAAAGACTTATGACAGGATGCAGCCGTTTGAATTCGCAGCGATAATGGTCTCCCAGTCGCTTTTGGGTATGATACTCGTTGGCTCAGAAATCTAGCTTTTCGGTGCTATTGGAGGACACAAACTTTTCATGAAAATCTTCTCTCTTACCAACTTTAGAAGGCTAACAAAAAACTTAAACTGGTGTATCGCCCTCTTCTTCGCCATTTTGTTGGGCTTCGGCTTTGCCTGGAACCAGCTCGTTGGGGTGGGACGAGGAGGCGGACCTACCGCCACAAGCAACCTCGACCGCACCGTGCTTAAAATTGATGGCATTCCTGTTTCGCAACTTGAATACGAACGCGCAGTTCAAGCGCAGGGCCAAGCAGTGGCTCCCGGCCCCCCCTTCGTACAGGCCCAAGCTGCCGCCATTGCCCGGCTTGTGCAGAATACAGCCCTGCAGGAGTTGGCCAAAAAGTACCATGTACAGGTGACCTCCACCGATGTAGATCGTTATATTGACCAACTGCGCGTGGAGGCCGGCCAGCAAAAAGCCTCCGACTCGGCTTGGGAAAACTTTGTGGAACAGAACATGGGCATGACGCTTGCCGACCTGCGTCGCCAGCTAGCGAAAAGCCCCCAGCTTCTCGCTCAAGCCCTCATCGCCTACTTTAAACGACAACAGCACATCACCCCGCAGGACGCACAGAACCAGTACGCCCAAGTGAATCTCCTCACCGTCTTCGTGCCGATCGGGAACTCGCCGCTTTCTCCGGCAAAGCCCGGTCAAAAACCGCTTACCGATGCGGAAGCCCAAAAGCTGGCCAACGAACTGTTGGCCCAAGCCAAAGCCGGCGCCGATCAGAAAGCCCTCGCAAAAAGCGACCCACGCGTACGGGTGGTTCAAACAGGCTTTCGTTCGGAATACTCTCCGATGCCCGGTATGATGAGCGATAACAGTCCCTTCGGCGTTTTAGGCTACGGCAAGGATTTCGATGCCGCCGTTCACGCCACACCGGTTAACGGATTCACCCCGGTCATCAAAACGAACGGCTTGTTTTCCGGTTATATCTTCGCCAAGGTGCTTGCTCGGAAAATCGCGCTACCTAAAAACTTCAATGCCCGCCAGGCCGTGGCCGATCTGCAAACCCAAAAGGCCCAGCAACAACTGCAAACCGAGCTATTGCAGCTTATCAATAACGCTAAGATTCAGGTAGTAGACCCCGACAAGCAGCCCTATGTTGATGCCTATCTATCGGAACAACTGCAACAAAAGCAGCTCATGGCGCAACTCGGCCAGCCTACATCAGGCCCCGCTCCCACCAAAGCGGAAATTGATGCGCTGCAAAATAAAGAGAATGCCGACTTTGAAGCGCTTTTAAAACGCAACCCTAACGATCCTACAGCCGCCCTCATGGTCGCCCAAAACATCGAGCAGAACAAACTGTACGCAAAGGGGGTCACTCCGGCCCAACAGCAGGCCTATCGCCAACAACTCATTCAACTCTACCAAACCGCCTTAAACAACTACGAAGATCGAGACCTGCGCTTTAAGTTGGCCGATCTCTACGCTGCACAAAAGGATTTCACCGACGCGCAAAAGCAGTATGAACTCATCGCCAAATATCTGGCGGAGGACCCGCCCTACAACTCAACCACCGATCAGCAGTACATTGGGTATTACCAACGTCTGGCCAACGCTTTCTCCGCGCTCGGCCTGCCCGATGAGGCCAAGAAGATGCAGCAACAACTTGCGCTGGTAAAACAGCAGCTGGCTAAGGATAAAGCAAAAGAGGCGGCTGCCAACAAAGCTTCCTCGCCCTTGCAAGGTAGCGTTAGCCTACCTCCTGGCGGCAAGGCCACCGTTCCGTTAAACACCAATCCAGCGGCCTCAAAACCGTAACCTTTCCTTGCACGATAGGTAAACCTGGGCAGGAAAGGCATGAGAGGTCCGGTTAGTTTTGCCGACCATTCGCACGTAAGTGGGGCGACCCTGCGGGTCGCCCCTACATAATTTTCTCAACCAATAGGCCCTGCTTTAAAAACAACCACAACCGTGCTCTCCACAATGCGGAACGTGTACACACTATCACACAGCGATCTTCTCTAATCTAAGACCACCTATATGATTCCCTCTACGAAAATAGCAACACGAGATAGAGGCGAGCGAGATTTCAGTCCGCCTCTGCAATTTAGCTCTCGCAGCGAGAAATGGCCTGCTGGCCCTTCTCTCCATCAAGGAGAGAAGCGAGTATGGGGTTTCTGTCTGAACTTAGGCTGCTACCCGATGCCTACGACGATAGCTCCACACTCCACCGGCCGTTAACATGAGAAGCCCAAACCCTAACAGAGAGCTGACTTCAGGAGTAGTCGCATGGCCCCCTACCAGAACACTAAAGTTCTGGGTCACAGAACTGCTCGTTCCATTGTCGGTGAAGTCTATCGTGTACGTTCCAGTATAGAGTGTGCCGGGCGTATAGTTAGAGGGCACAAACACATCAAACAGATCGCCCGTCCAACTATCCCCACTCTGACCAGATGGACTTAAGCCAGACGGAGTGTTAACGAAGTTGTCAGTGAAATCACTTGAAGCGTTAGGGTCAGAATAGGTAAAAGAGTCGCTGTCCAGGCTGATACTGTTGCTAGCGTCTGTGTTCGTTAACGTGGCGATGAAATTAAACGTGCTGCCCGGGCTCACGGTTGGGTTGGGGTTTTGGAGGGTAAAGCTTAACTGCGCGTTGCCCACACTTCCCCCCAATAGCCAAAGCCCACCTGCTACCAACATCGTAGTAAGGACAGAATGCCCTCTGGCATGAAATCGTCGCATAACCCTTCTCCTTGTTGTGATAGGACTTGCCTTTCGAGAACCTGCTCGCCAGGCTCTCGATCAATTATAATGCAATTTCCGTGCCAAATTCGCATTTCTACGGGCTTTTTTAGAAAAATTTTTTAAAATAGCCCCCGGAAGGAGAAATAGCTAGCGCCTTTGCGCAAGAAACGCCACACTCTCCATGTTAGCCCAGTCCGTGCCCACCTTTGCGTCCACTTTAAGAGGCACTTTAAGCGGATAAGCCTCCTGCATCAAAGGGACGATCTCGGCAACACATGCCTCTATCTCCTCCTCCCTCACTTCAAACAGCAGTTCGTCATGTACCTGCAGCAAGAGGCTACAGTCCTTCCGATCGGCTACATGGCGGTACACACGGATCATAGCCAGCTTCATGATGTCGGCTGCTGTGCCTTGTATGGGCATGTTGATGGCCGCCCGTTCCGCCGCCTGACGCACCTGATGGTTGCCACTATGCAGATCGGGCAGATAGCGTCGCCGACCGAAAAGCGTCTGTACCCAGCCTTGCCGATGAGCCAGCTCTTTTATCTCCTCAATATAGCGCTTTACTCCCGGAAGCCGAGCGAAATAGGCCTGAATCCATTCATGCGCCACACTTGTCTCCACACCTAAAGTGGTGGCAAGCGAAAACGCGCTCTGGCCGTAGATCACGGCGAAGTTGATGGTCTTGGCGAGCCGCCTCTGCTCCGGCGTTACCTGGGATACATCTACTCCAAAAACGGTGGCCGCCGTAGCCGCATGAATGTCTTCATCATTTAAAAAAGCCTGTATCAACGTGGGATCATCAGAAACGTGGGCTAACACCCGTAGTTCGATTTGGGAGTAGTCGCAAGAAAGCAGCTTATAGCCTTTGGGGGCGATGAAAGCGCGACGAATTTGACGCCCTACCTCCGAACGGATCGGGATGTTTTGCAGGTTCGGATCGGAAGAGCTAAGCCTGCCTGTACTTGCTACCGTTTGGTTAAGGCTGGTATGAACTCGGTGAGTATCCGGCCGCACGAGCCGCACCAAAGCATCGGCATAGGTGGCCTTCAGTTTGGCCATTTCTCGATACTCCAGTATCTTTCGAGCGATCTCATAGCGCGGGGCGAGCTGCTCGAGCAGATCGGCTCCGGTAGAATAGCCCGTTTTTGTTTTCTTACCACGCGGCAACTGTAGCTTATCGAAAAGTACCTCCTGCAGCTGCTTTGGCGAGCCGATGTTAAACTCCATACCGGCCAACTCATAGATTTCGGCCGCAATTTTTGTGATCTGTTCCGCCATCTTTTGGCTTAGAACGGAAAGATAGTCAACGTCTACCAACAGGCCATGCTGCTCGATGGCCGCCAAAACCGGCACTAGGGGCATCTCGATTTCATAGAAAACGCGCGTCATGCCGTTGGCCTCCAACTGTCTCTCCAGCGGCTCCTCCAAGGCTAAAATCGCCCCGGCCTCGATCATGAGACGTTCTGCCGGTTCGAAGGCGTCCTCCACCTCGAGACGACGGTGCAGATGGGCTTCGACGATATCCATCAGCGGATAGGCGCTGCGCCCCGCATCTAGAAGATAGGCAGCGATCTGCACATCGAAATCGAACGGCAAGGGGCGAAAGCCATGACGCTGCAATACAATGAGCGCCTGCTTCGCCTGATAGGTCAGTCGCCGTATCCCCGATGCGTTAAACAGAGGCTCTAGCTCCTGTATGGAGGCCACATAGCCGGTCTCTTGGGCGCTTGTCTCTTCAGCGCCCTCCTCTGTAAAAGACCAAAGCCCCCCTATAGCTTTCGGCTCTTGAACGGCCACATAGTAGCAGCTCGGCTCAAGACTGCCATCACTCCCCTCCGTCTCCTCAACAGCAAAAGCCACTCCACGCAGCTTGGCGTCGAGCGGGGATTCCCCCTCCAGCTCGAGTCGGATGGCAACACGCCCTTTTGCTTTAACCTTCTCTAGAACCTGTTTGAGCGTATCAGCATCCTTTATAGAGCGATAGGCCACCTCGAACCGCTCCTCCGGTGCCTCCTCTTCGCGTGCTGCCAGCGGCGAACTAGGTTGCGGGATTCGCGCTAACAACGACCGAAACTCCAGATCGCGAAAAATGGCGCGTACCCGTTGCCAATCCGCCTCGGTAGGTGAATAGGGCACAATTTCGATATCCAGAGGAACATCGCAGACGATGGTCGCCAGGCGTTTGGAAAAGAGTGCCTGTTCTTTCCCCTCCCTTAACGCCTGCTGAATGCGGGGCGGCGTCACTTCATCGAGGTGCTCCAACAGGTTTTCAAGCGTTCCGAACTGTTGCAACAGTTTTGCGGCCGTCTTCTCGCCGATGCCGGGCACCCCTGGTATATTGTCGGAGGCATCGCCGGTAAGGGCTTTAAAATCGGGTATCTGTTCGGGCCATACCCCATACCGATCATAGACCGCCTGACGATTATAGGCTTTTCGCTCAGAAACCCCTCTTTGGGTGATCTCCACAATCACACGGTCGTCGTCTACAAGCTGCAACTGATCCGAGTCGCCGGTAATCACGATCACTCTATAGCCCTCCGCCTTGCCCTTCTGAGCCAAGGTGCCGATGATGTCGTCGGCCTCATAGCCGGCAAGTTCCACGCAGGGGATGCCGAAAGCGCTCACCAACTCCCTTGCAATCGGCATCTGCTCCTTCAACTCCGGCGCGGCAGAGGGACGATGGGCTTTGTAATCTACGAACTCCTGTTCACGAAAGGTGGGCGCATGAGCGTCCCAGCACACCATGATGGCGTCGGGCTTATCCGTTTGCAGCACCGACAGTAGCATGTTAGCGAGTCCATAGAGCGCGCCGGTTGGGCGCTTATCGCTTGTGGTAAGCGCTTGACCGGCAAAAAAAGCCCGAAACAAGAGGCTATAGCCGTCTATGAGGATCAGTTTGCGTGTCACACCGTTTTCACTTTCCATCGTTTTCTCCTACCTAGGCGCCTCATCTGCATACCCCGCTCGCGCAAGGCGAGCGGGGCCTGTGATGTTGGCGATGAGGCTATCCGGCGAATCGGCATGGGGCCAGGCGAAAGCATGACGATAGGCCGCTTGCTGACACCGTCGAAGCTGATCGAAATTGATGATGTCAAGCGTCAAAAGGTTTTCGTACTCGAATGGTAGTCGCACATTATGCAGACCGGGATTGTCGGTACAGATAACGACATCTACCCCGGCCCTCCCACAACGCTCGAACACCTCGCGCAGCGCCTCCAGCGATTGCATGGTGCCTGTGCGCAGATAAGACGTTGGACAAACCTCTAAACACTGCCCTCGTGCGGCGATGGCTTCCAAAAGTTCCGGTTGCCGCAACGGAATCTGAATGCCGTGCCCGATGCGGTCTACATACGGCAACAACTCCGGATAAAGCCCGTTGGGCGTCTCGAAAAGGTGGCAAGTGGTTTTCAGGCCGAAAGAACGTGCGTAGGCGAAGAGGTCCATCCACTCGTGCAGGCGTCCCGCATAGAGCGTATCCGGCCCGGCCAAGTCCACCCCACATACGCACTCCGATTCCGATGCCGCCAGATCCACAATCGCCCGATTGATGGCGTAGGGTAAACGGCTATGCATACACAAGATTTGCCGCAAGATCAGCGGATATTCGGACGATTCCGCGGCCTGATGCACGGTGCGCACGACTTCACGCATCTGCAAAAGTCGCTCCGCCTCCGAAAGCGCTGGGTCGGTTCGATAAAACGGCGTATAGCGCAGCTCCATGTAGAGAATGCCCTCGAAAACGTAGGCCCCTCGCACAAGCTTGGAGATGAAATAGGGTAGATTCTCCAACGTCTGTACCTGCTCGACCATCGTATGAAGTTCAAGAAACTCGGTCAGCGTGGCGCGCGGTCGCGTTACGAAACGCTCAAAGCTTTCGTAGTCGGGGTAGTGCGCAGCAAGAGGATGGTTGTGCCGATGAAGAAAGCGCCAAAAGATGCGCGGTACGACGGCACCTCCTAAATGACGATGAAGTTCGGCATATAGCGGCATCGTTGGCCGGAGAGCATCCTTTCTATTTCGAGCGATAGAAACGCCGTTTTCGCCTATTTTACCTTAATTTATCTGTACGAAACGGAAAGGCGTTCTCTTTGGTGGCCTGTCATCCACTTCCCTCACCCTAGCCGCGCTTTTTTAGGCAGGGGGAAGGATCAGGGAATAAAGGCGGTGCGTCTCATGCTGTTTTCCTCCTTCCGTGCAACACTCTGAGCCTAGCGCGATGATCGGGAAGCAGGAAATCGGCATCGGCTTCTCTAAACTAGCGATAGCTTAGGGGAAAGGATTGAAGCGAGGGCATGTTTCGAGTAGCACTGGTTGGCGCCGGTGGCATGGCCAGCATGCACGCAAACTGTTATGCCAACATCCCAAATGCCACACTTGTGGGCGTGATGGATATTCGGGCAGAGGCTGCACAAGCGCTCGCTGCCAAGCATGGAGCCAAAGCCTTTACCGATTTCGACGCGATGCTAAAGGAGCTTAAACCCGATGTGGTGGATGTCTGTTGCCCCACTCCCTGGCATTGCGATTACGTGGAGGCTGCCTGCCAACAAGCGCAAGCATTGGGCATTCGGGGCATCTCCACCGAAAAGCCCATGGGGCGTACCCTAGAAGAGTGCGATAGGATGATTGCCGCCTCGAAAGCGGCCGGCATCCCGCTTTTTGTGGCACAGGTCGTTCGCTTCTTCCCAGAGTTCTCTCTGGCCAACCGTCAGATCGCCGCCGGCGCGGTGGGAACCCCAGCGTGCGTGCGCACACGGCGTGGGGGCCCCATGCCGCGCGCCTGGAACGACTGGTATGGTAATTTCGCTCTTAGTGGCGGGTGTGTGCTCGACCTGATTATCCACGATTTCGATTGGCTACGCTGGACATTTGGCGAGGTAGAACGAGTTTATGCCCGCGGCTTTGGAGGCGCTCAACTGCCCGATAGGGACTATGCGTTGGTGACCCTCCGTTTCAAAAACGGATGCATCGCTCATGTGGAAGGAACGTGGGCCGACCCAGGCGGCTTCAAGGTAGCCTTTGAAATAGCAGGCGACGCCGGCCTGCTAGAGTATAACCATAACCAACCCGCCGGCGTGCCGCTTCGCATCGCTTTAGAGGGCGGCGACGGGCCCCGAGCCGGCGTCGCTGTGCCCGAAAGCCCCGTCGCCGTAAACCCCTACCAAGCCGAGCTGGCGCATTTCCTCGACTGCCTAGAAAAAGGGGTTCCCCCCTCCATTACCGCCGAGGATGGGAAAGAGGCCGTGCGCATTGCCCTGGCCGCCCTTGAATCCATTCAGACCGATAAACCCGTCTTTCTCGCCTAAATTCCCTACAAAGCAACTCGCCTATCCGCCTCGTTGAGGGTAGCCTCCCAGCATACTTGCTTTTGCGCGGAGGCTACCTCACATCATGTTTGTTAATGCAAAAAGTGGCGAACTCCGGTAAAGACCATGGCGATGCCATAACGGTTACAAACATCTATGGTATCCTGGTCTTTCTTGCTGCCCCCCGGTTGAATAATAGCCGTGATGCCTGCCTCTGCAGCCGCTTCCGGCCCATCGGGGAAAGGAAAGAACGCATCTGAGGCCATAACGGAACCCTTCGCTTTCTCTCCGGCCTGTGCCACCGCCAAACGCACGGATTGAACTCGATTCATCTGGCCGGCGCCAACCCCGATAACCTGACGGTCTTTGGTAAAAACAATGGCATTGCTCTTCACATGGCGCACAACCCGCCAGGCAAAAAGCAGCTCTTGTATCTCCTCCTCTGTGGGTGTCCGTTCGGTTACCACCTTCAGATCGGCTGCGGTAACAACGAGATGATCGGGCGTTTGGGCTAAAATGCCGCCCGTTACGCGTTTGAAGTCAAGGCCGGTACCTACGGCCTTCTCACGCCATCCTCTCAGATCGTCAACTTCCAGCAGGCGCAGATCGGCTCCCCATCCCTTTCGTTCTGTGAGAATGGGAATGGCCTCGGCCGCATACCCCGGAGCGATGATCGCCTCGAAGAAGGTATTCTTGCCCGTGATCGCTTCGGCTGCCTCTTCGTCTACCGGGCACGTAAGAGCCAAAATGCCTCCGAAAGCGGAAACCGGGTCGCCCTCACGCGCCCGTCGAAAGGCCTCGGCGGTTGTGCTCCCCAAAGCCACCCCGCAGGGGTTGGCATGTTTGATGATCACCGCGGCCGCCTCCGGCTCCTCGCTAAACTCCTTCGCCGTCTCTAAAGCAGCATTCAGATCGTAGATGTTGTTGAACGAAAGCTCTTTGCCATGCAACTGCCTTGCGTTGGCAATGCAAGGCTCCGTGATGCCATCGGCCACATAGAAAGCGGCCTTCTGATGGGGGTTTTCTCCATAGCGACATCTTTGTGCTTGCCGATAGGCGATGGCAAAGGTTTCCGGCAACTCCTCCTCCACCTGGAAGCGGGCGCTTAACCATGCGCTAATAAAGGAATCGTAACGTGCCGTATGGGTGAAGGCTCGCGCAGCCAACTTCCTTCGCGTCGCCAGTGTGGTCTCTCCTCCGTTGGCTTTCATCTCCTCTAGCACCCAACCGTAGTCGCGCGGATCGGTCACGACGGTCACAGCAGCATGATTCTTCGCTGCAGAGCGGATCATGGCCGGGCCGCCGATGTCAATGTTCTCGATGGCCTCTTCCAGCGAAACCTCCGGTCTGGAAACCACCGCAACGAAGGGATAGAGATTCACGCATACCAGGTCAATCGGCTTGATGCCCTGTTCGGCGATAGCTTTCATATGCTCTGGTTTTGTGCGATCGGCCAGCAGCCCGCCGTGTACCGCCGGATGAAGCGTTTTCACCCGCCCCTCCAACATTTCGGGGAAGTGGGTAATCTCGCTGATGTTGGTTACCGGCAGGCCGGCCTCCCTCAGGGCAGCGGCGGTACCGCCGGTAGAGATCAGTTCATAGCCTAGCTCATGAAGCCCTCTCGCAAAAGGCACCAACCCGCTTTTGTCAGACACACTGAGCAAGGCTCTACGTAACGGTTGTGAATAAGCCATCCTTCTTGTTCTCCTTTCGTATAAGCATAAACCGTATTTCGTCTCGATCTCGCCGAAAAACCAAAACGCCCAGGCTCTCTTGCAGAGCGCCCAGGCGTACGGCATTCCTCCTCACCGACGCTTCCTCAGAGTAGGCTCTCTGTAAACGCCAGTCGCATCGGTGTCCCAAGTTTTCTAAGCGCAACTATACTACCCTGCCGTGCCCTAAAAATCAATAGACATGGTTTTCGGAACCGGCCATGCCAAATCGCAGCGATGTGTGGGAAAATAGATAGAGTTTCTAACAGGGGGGAAGAAAATGGCAGCCATCATTGCCGCGCAAATGTATACCCTTCGTGAGTTCACCCGCACGCGCCATGGCCTAGAAGAGAGCCTTAAAAAGCTCCACGATATCGGCTACCAGGCGGTTCAGCTCTCTGCTGTGGGCGCCATGGACGGTGAGACTCCAGAGGTTGCCGCGCAAGAGGCGCGTGAACTCTTAGATCGTTACCAACTGCGATGTGTTGCAACACATCGGCCATGGCCGCGCCTGGCGGAACGTACCGAGGAAGAGATCGCCTTCCACAAAACCTTAGGCTGCAACTATGTAGCCATCGGTGGGTTGCCGGAGCGTTACGCCGAACGCAAGGCCGAAGGATATCGCCAGTTTCTTAAAGACTCTGCGCCTATCATCGCCAAACTAAAAGAGGCCGGCATTCGGTTCGGTTACCACAACCACGCCTACGAGTTCCAGCGAATTGGCCCCGGTCAGCGCACTCTCTTCGACATCTTCATCCAAGAAGGCAGCCCCGATTTCACCCTAGAGGTTGACGTCTATTGGGCTGTGCACGCCGGTGTAAACCCCGTGCGCATTTTTGAACAGTGCCCTGGGCGGGTACCGGTGATCCACGTGAAAGATAAAGAGGTGGTTCCCGAAGGCCCAGTGATGGCCGCGGTGGGCGAAGGGAACCTGGATTGGGATTCGATTCTACCGGCGGCGGTACAGGCCGGCGTTGAGGTCTATGCCGTAGAGCAGGATGTTTGTCGGCGCGATCCGTTCGACTGTCTGCGCTCCAGCCTTCAGTTTCTATCCGGTTATCGGCTGTAACGGCTCGAAACGGTCTCCAGGCTTTAGGCGTACCCCCCGCGCCCAAGCCGCAGCATCCATACGTCGCCCACTCTCCGGCTGCACCTCCAAGAGGGCAAGAGAGGTGCCGCCACCGGCTGCCACCACCACACCGGGAGGCGACTTCTGAAAGGCGACGATGGTGCCCTCCGGCGCCTCAAACTGTTGCCCCGAAGGCACCGCACGCCAAAGTTTCACTCGTTTACTCTGTATCGCCGCAACGGCGCCCGGCGCGGGGTTCATGGCACGAATGCGATTGACAATGGCCTGGGCGCTCTCATGCCATCGAATGATGGCATCTTCCGGCTTAATAGGGGGCGCATAGCTCGCCTCGGCCTCATTCTGTTTTTGACGCACTATAGTCCCCTGCTTCAACCCCTCCAGCGTCGCCACCAAGAGGCGCGCCCCTATGTCGGCCAACTTCTTCGTGAGGGTGCCGGTGGTGTCCTCAGGGTCAATAGGGCAAGCTTCCGCCAACAGAATATCGCCCGTGTCTAAGGTAGGCTCCATCCACATCGTCGAGACGCCCGTCACGCTCTCCCCGGCCATAATCGCCCGCTGAATGGGGGCTGCTCCGCGATATTTGGGCAATAGCGAGCCATGAACGTTGATCGGCCCGAGAGGCGGCAGCTGTAGAAGGGCTTCGGGGATTATCTGCCCAAAGGCGGCAAGTGCAAGGACATCGGGGGCAAGTTGGCGCATCGTCTCGATAAACGATTCGGAGCGTACTCGGCGCGGCTGCATGATCGGCAGTCCCAACCGAAGAGCCGCCTGTTTCACCGGTGAAGGCACCGGATGCAAGCCCCGCCCTTTTGGCTTATCCGGCTGGGTCACAACGGCCAACACCTCGTGCCCTGCCGATACAAGCGCTTCAAGCGAAGGAACGGCGAACTCCGCCGTTCCAAAGAATACCACCCGAAGTTTCTCCGACAAACTTAAGGCCTCTCTCCCTACTTACTGCTAACAAAGCCTCATCCATCAGACGCTAAGGGCGCGAATCGGCGGCTCCGGCCACCTCTAATTCAGGCTCCTCCTCAATCACCCAAACCAGCGTCTCCGGGTCGGCACGGTCTATAAACAGGATGCCGTCAAGATGGTCTACCTCATGTTGAATAACGCGCGCCTCTAGTTCCGACACTTTTTTAACCACCGGCCGCCCGCGTTCATCGAACCCCTTCACCTTAACCTCGTTCGCCCGCGCTACAATGCCACGCAACCCCGGAATGGAGAGACATCCTTCCGGCGGCTCGACCTGTTCACCGGACATATGGACGATTTTAGGGTTGATCAGAACCTGCAATCCCTCTCCAACATCGTAAACCAGAATGCGCTGCGATACTCCAACCTGGGGCGCCGCCAAACCAAGCCCATCGGCATCGCGCATGATGATCTCCATCCGCTTGATCAACTCCTGAGTCTCTCTGGTAAAGCGCACAACCGGCTTGGCGACCGCCCGCAACACCGGGTCGCCCAACTTCACGATCTCCGGGTGCTGTTGCCAAAACTCCTCTAACTCCGGCGGTGGTTTAAGACTATCGTCCAGACGTCCCAACGCCTCTTTGTTCTCTTCCATCCTATCAACTCTCCCCAAAAACCATCACTGCAACCCATCTACTGACACTCTTCAGCAGTTAAATTATACTGTGCCGAGCAGGCCGGACGCAACCACACCGCTTCAGACCCATTAATCGCGCTAAAATCCCACCGCCTCCCCATCGCAACGGGGGTCGGAAGCTCCAAGCAAAGCCCCCGTTTGCGCATCACGGGCAATAAGCTGGCAAGCGCTTCCATGTGCCCACGAGCCGATAGGTGCTACCTCATGGCCCCGACGCCGCAGCGATTCTATCACCGCCTTGTCCACTCTGTTTTCGATCTGCAGAAGGTTTGCCGGCCCGTTTTCAGCAACCGAAGGGCCATGCGCCCAACGGGGAGCCTCCAATGCCTGTTGCGGATTCATGCCAAAATCGAGCAGGTTACAGATCACCTGTAAACTCGTTTGAACTTGCCAGTCGGCGCCGGGCGTTCCGCCCACATAGGCCACGTTTTCCCCACCCACCGTCTGTTGGGTAATAAGCCAGGCATTGAGGGTGTGCAACGGCTTTTTGCCCGGCAGAAGGAAGTTCGGACTTTTGGGGTCTAGAGAAAAACCGCTAAGCCGATTGTTCAGCAAAATGCCGGTGTCCTCCACTACAACGCCGGAGCCATATCCCCAAAATACGCTTTGAATAAAGCTTACCGCGTTGCCGTCGCCATCCATCACACAAAAATAGGTCGTATCGTGAGCCGTTTCTGAGTAGCTTTGTGGAAAAGAAGCCCTTTCCATACGAATTTCCTCGCGTCGGCGGGCGGCATAGCTCTTATCCAGAAGTTTCTCCACAGAGACCGACACAAAATCGGGATCGCCCAAGAATCGCGCCCTATCGGCAAAAGCCAACTTTTTCGCCTCTACCATCACATGGATGGCATCGGCGCTCAGTGGCCCCATCTGAGCAAGATCAAAACCCTCCACAAGGTTCAACTCCTCAAGCAAAAGCAGCCCCTGAGATACAGGCGGCTGGCCATGAACGGTATGACCACGGTAGCTCGTCCTTATCGGCTCCCCCACCCAGGTGCGGTGGTTTGCCAAGTCTTCATAGCTCAACAGACCACCTCGTTGCCGGCAAAAACGCGCTATCGCTTCGGCCAACTTGCCCTCATAGAAGGCCTCTCGACCAGAGTCGGCAATAAGAGCGAGAGTTTTTGCCAAAGCGGGCTGCCGTATGGTTTGACCCACCTGAGGAGGACGATCCTGACCGGTGAGCGCCTGTAACGTATCGGGAAACTCCTGCCACAACGCCTGCGAGTCGCGAAACACACGGGCAGTGCGAAAACCTACCGGGTAGCCCTGCTCGGCATAGGAAATGGCCGGCTCCAAGGCTTTGGCAAGCGGCAACCTTCCCCATCGTTGATGCAACTTGTGCCACACATCAACCAAGCCGGGCACCGCTACCGAAAGCACGCCGCGCGTGGGAATGGCTGGGCCAAAGCGCTCGGCCGTAGCGGCCTGCGGGGCCTTACCGCTGCCGTTAAAGGCGTAGGTTTTACCCGTGGCAGCCTCATAAACGATGAGGAAAGCATCTCCGCCGAGGTGGCTTGCATGAGGCTCCGTTACACAGAGCACAGCCGATGTCGCGATGGCAGCATCGGCAAAAGAGCCGCCATCCATTAACATCCTCAATCCGGCTGCCGCTGCCAGTGGCTGCGAGGCGGCCACCAGCCCCCGTTTGGCCACAACGATCCCGCGATGTTGTTCCATGCTCATCTCCTTCCCATGCCGAACAGAGTGCTATACACTGAAATACGCCTTAATATTCTACTCAAGACGCTCTTTGCACCATGCATTCTGCCGAGCATAGAACGGCAAGGAAGAAGGTCTTTTAAAAGGCAGCCTACCTACGGCGGAATGTTCTGGCACCTCTAGGACTGTTGAGCTACCATGAGGCCTGGGCGCCGTCCCTTAGGCGGTCTGTGAAAGAGTTCGTCCTGCGGTTTCCAAAAGAACTCTCGGTTCCAGGAAGGTGTCTCGCTGTCCTCACAATAGAGATGGAATCCGTCCCTTATCTTGCTATAGCCTAACGCACGACCGGTATAAGGGTCGCGCGGCCAGTGCGGCAAATTCGGCCCGTCCGGCAGCCGGCCAGAGGCACCGCGTAATGCGAGCAGTTCGAGGGCCGAATGGGTCAGCAACGCCTGAGCCATTACATCGGCGCGCACTTTGGCGATGTCGGCATAGAAGGCGTGAGGAGCACCTCGCTTCAAGCCGGTTTCATCAGAACCGTTTATTCCCTCCAGATCAAGCGCTTTCAGCCTCTCCACAACCTGCCAGTAGGGCTTGGCTTCTAGAGGAAGCGCCTTATGAAGGCGGTCAAGCATATGGAACGCCCCGTCTTTCGCCTGTCCCCTCGTCGCCATGCACTCACGAAGCAAAAGCCTCCGTTCGCCCTTCAACGCGTTTACGAAATTCGGCAGAGCATAGCCCTGCCGATAACAAGCCAAAGCTGCTTTCACAAACGCGCCGTTCTTGCCCTCCACAACTAAGAGAAAACGCATGTTTTCAAGGGCGAGTCGTGCAATGGCGGCCTGCGTCAGGCAAGCGCATAGGCAAGGGCTAGCTCCCGCTCGCTTGGCCAACTGAAAGAGAAGTTTCTCGTAGCGCAGCGCCGCGTCCTTTTCTCCTTTCCTCACCGCTACGCGGCTTGCGGCTATCAGCAAAACGGCGCTTCCACGAAATATCATTGTCGCGGGAGAGGTGAGATCGAATGGATAGTGCTCCACGAACGGAACGGAGGCGCTGTTGCCATTGGCGAGCTGCTCGACACGATGCAGCAGAGCGATATGCAACCTCAGTGTTCTTTCCGCCTGACAAAAAGCCACTTCACAGGGCAGTTGTGTCTGGCAAACAGCGCTTAAGAAACAGAGTTCTCCGCTCTCCGATAACGCGCGTATCTGCGCGACCATATCGGCTCCAACCGGTGCATGAGAGATGACCTGTATGGGTGATGTGCGGGTGGCCCGGCCGAAGGAACTCGTTGCAAAGAAGAGGCATGCCATCATGAGCATGCGGCGTGATCTCCAAATCAGTAACACTTTGCTTTTTTTCCTTTCCTCATCGAACGCAACCGCTTGCACACTCTTGAGCAGCGGCAATTCCAAATAGAAAGACGGAATACTATTCACGGCGTTTCAGGTTTTTGAAACTTTTTTCGAGACCATCCTTTCTAAACGGCCTACGTTGACGGCATTGCTCGATTGAAGCTATAATGCGATCGTTATCCGCTAGGAGGCTGGCAAGATGGATATCTTTGAAAAAATCAATCGCTCTTTTGCACAATGGTATGAGGGACTTTTTGGTGGAAACGATGACGTACGCCCCCGCGATATTCTGCGCCTGATCCTCACCGAACTGGAGGAGAATCGAAAAGAGGGTTTTGACACGCGCACCTATGTGCCTAACCAGTACATTCTCGAACTCTGCCCAGAAGATGAGGAGGAAAAAGAGTATCTCCTCTCGTTTCTCGATAAAGCGGAGCTTGAGGAGGCCGTTCGGCGCTACTGTCGGCAGAACCGGTATCATATTCGAGGGGAGCTGGAATTTGTTCTGAAAGTGCTAACGCCCGAAGAGGTAGAGGAGCGACATCCCCCTAAAATATCCATTCGTAGCCGCTACAGCGCCCGCATCACCACCCAAGCATCACCGCAGATGCCCCCAGCAGAAGAAGATCGCACCGTTGCGGCGGTGGGTCGCGCCGGGGAGGAGAGCCAAACCGTTGCCGGCATGGCAACGGCCTACCTTCAAATCCAAACACCCGGAAAATCGGTCTTTCGCTATCCCCTGCTGCGCAGTGCCATCTACATCGGGCGTTCGCCGCGCGTCGGCAACGACCTCGTGCTGGAAGAAGACCCCATGGTTTCTAAACGCCACCTACGCATCGAACGCGAGAAAGACGGACGTTTCACACTCTATGATCTCGACAGCACCAACGGAACCTGGGTGAACGGGCATCGCGTACAAAGCTATGTGCTGCAGCCCGGTGACGATATCCTCATCGGAAGCACCCATCTGGTCTTTGAACAAGAGGCTAAGCCGGTGCCTACCGGTTTAGCAAAACCAACAATCCCTGAATCCCAAGCGGTCGTCGCCCAATTCGGCGGCGCTGCGGCCGAGGGGGAGGCCGTTCAACCCTCTTCTGCACTGAAAGCACAGCTACTGCTGCTAGAGGGCGATAAGACACGCGACAGTTTCGTGCTTGGTTCAGAGACCTACATAGGCCGTGGCATTACCAACGATATCGTGCTGCCCTATCGCAATGTGGCCATTCGGCACGCCCGTATCTTCCTCCATGAGGGTCGCTACCGCGTTGAGCCGCTGGAAGGTGCCCCCGTAAAACTAAACGATATGCTGCTCCAGCCGGACGAGGCCGCCGTTTTGCACAGTGGAGACCGTATTCAACTGGGGGACGTGCTTTTCAGCTTTGAGACCGGAAGCTAACCATGATCGTTTTAGGGTTACTGCGTTTTGCATTACTGATTATTTTTCTCTTTTTTGGACTTCTGGTCGTTCGCTTGCTCCGCCGAAGCCACGATTAGGGGAGAGATAAAACGTGCAGACAGTTGCCGAACCCATTCCGATCCGCGTAGGGTGTCGTACCGACGTCGGCCACAAACGCGAGCACAACGAAGATAGTTTTGCCGTTGTTGACCGGGCGGCTCTTCATGGGCTGCTAGATTGCGTTCTTCTCGTTGCCGATGGGATGGGTGGAATGGGTGGGGGCGATGTGGCTTCCCGAATCACCGCGCACACGGTGCCGGAGACCCTCCATCAGCTTCTGCAGATAAGACCCCATGAGGAGCTGCCGAGCCTCCTGCTTCAGGCCTTTCGGGCCGCCAACCAAGAGGTTTTCACCCGTCGTGCCGATCGCATCGAGCAGCGCAGTATGGGCACCACCTGTGTCTGCGCCCTTATTCGCAACGGCATTTTGGCCATCGCGCACGTCGGCGACAGCCGTGCCTATCTCCTCCGTCATGGGCGCCTAAGCCTCCTTACTGCCGACCACTCGGCGGTATGGGAGGAGATGCAGGCGGGGCGCATGACCCGCGAGGAGGCCGAAGCGAATCGATATCGCCACGTCATTACCCGCGCCATCGGCATCGCGCCCGATGTAGAGGTGGATACCTCGTTGCACTCCCTTGAGGTGGGCGACATCCTTCTCCTCTGCTCCGATGGCCTCACCACCGAAGTGACCGATCAGGAGATCGCCCAAATTCTTGTCTCCTACTCCGACCCTCAAGAGGCCTGCAACCGGCTCGTCGAATCCGCCCTGCGCCACGGTGGCTCCGACAATGTAACCGCGATTGTAGCGCGCTATGGCCCCGTGCGCCCTCTCTTACCATCCGAAGAGGAAACCCCTACCGACAACGCCGCCGCGTGGCGCCACGCTCCCGCACCGGAAACGGTTGCTGCACCCAAATCCGTTGCCCGAGTTGCTAAGGGTTGGGTTGTTAGCACGTTTTTGCTGCTCTTGGTTGCCATGGCCGAAGCTGCCTGGATATACCATCCTTTCTTCAAGTTTCACCATGCACTGCCTCCCCGGCCCGTCGTGCTGCTCCAACCACCGTCAAAACCCGCCGTGTTCGCGCCTCTAAGCTATGCGACCACCGCCACAAAACTGCTCGATATGCCGCTGCGCAACGATGTTCTCCAAATCATGCCCAACGGCGACCTCCTGCTGGCCAACCTTCAAGGGAAGCTGATGGATTTCAACCCACAAACGCATCTTCTCCGCCCTATTCCGGTAAATGCACAGCTTCCGCTTTCGCCGGAAACTTCCACAAAGAAAACGAAACCGACTGCCCATTTTTACCTTACTTTAGATGAGGCAGGAAATCGCTATCAAATTCGACCTGACCTACGCTGCATCGAGAAATTTACACCGGAGGGCACGCGCGTGGCCGCTAACATCGGTAAGGGAGCGCTTGTTGCCCCTACCTGTTTAGCCGTGGCACCTTTAGGGACGATCTATGTCATTGACAACGGGCGACTAAAATCTATTCAGGCCTACCCGGTGCGCCCTCTAAGCTCCGAACCATCTACTTCTCAAGCGAGATAAAACGATGCCTTTGGGAATGCTCGGTAAATACGAACGCCTCGACATTCTAGGCCATGGGGCCTCTGGAATCGTCTATCTTGCCCGTGACACACTCTTAAATCGGCAGGTGGCCTTAAAAGAGATAGATGCGGAAGCGGGAGATATAAGACGCTTCCTTGAAGAGGCACGATTGCTTGACCGACTTCATCACCCGAACATCGTTCGCGTGCACAGCATCGATCGTATTGAGGGACATCTCGTCATTGACATGGAGTATGTGCGCGGGAAAAATCTGGCCCAAATTCTACGCGAGGAGGGTTCCCTCCCGCTTGGTCAGGCGCTCGACATTACCATTCAGGTGCTCGATGCCCTCGATTATGCCCACAACCTCCAGACCGTCCATCGCGACATCAAACCGGCCAACATTCTGGTGGGTCGTGATGGTGTGGTCAAACTTGTGGATTTTGGGCTTGCCGAAATCCTGGCCACAAATGCCTACGCAGGTGGTGCCGGTACCTACGCCTACATGGCCCCGGAAGATTTTTCATCTGAAGACCGCTCCGATTATCGCTCTGACCTCTGGGCCGTGGGGGTTACGCTCTACGAAATGCTGACCGGAGAACGCCCTTTTAAAGTACGCCAAACACGCGACCCCTTCGCTTGGAAACGGGTACTAGAAACAGAAAGCCCAACCCCTATCACGGAATACTTGCCGCAGGTGCTTGTTGAGGGGGAGGGCGTCGGCCTTGAGGGGAAGGGCGTCGGCCTTGAGGGGAAGGGCGCCCTGCCCCAGAAAATCTCGCGATTTTCTGGGGACCCCAGTACTGGCCTTGAGCGTAGCACTGTAGGCCTTGAGTTGGAACGCATTCTCGAACGCGCCCTGGCCCGCAACAAGCAGGAGCGTTATCCCACGGCTCGTGCGTTCCGTGACGACCTTGTCGCGCTACGCACCAGCCTGGCGCCCGAAACCGCAGAGGTGCGCCTACAACCCCCGCCCGTCTACCCCGCTTCTTCCATCACGCCCAATCGCACGGCATCTCACCTACAAAACCCTCCACCGGTACAGGGGTCGCAAGAGATGCCCGGAACCGTTGTTGCCGAGGTGTTGCCGGAGCCTGCGGCCCCCAAAACCTTCTTCCGAAGGCGTCCACGCCCCATCCTGATGATTGCCGACCCGCAGGAGATTGATTTTGGTGAGCTGCGAAAAGGGGAAAAGCGCGCCATGCGCGTACGGGTGCGCTCGCAAGGGGTACAGGGGCCTGTGCGGGGATGTGTAGTGCATGCCCCCGAGTGGGTTGAGGTAAGCCCAACCAACTTTCAACAGCCTCGGCAAACGCTCCAGATTGTGGCCGACAGCAGAAGAGTCTGGGAAACAGGTGCCTTTGAAGATCACATCACGGTAGAAGGCAGCGCCGGCCAACTGCAGATTCCGGTGTTCCTTCGTGTACTGCCCCCACGCCCCACCTTTCGCCAAGTAGCCTTCTGGTTCTTGCCGCTTTGGCTACTCTGTCTCTCGCCGCTTGCCATGGTGGGGATACACCTCTACCAAGAGCCTACCGCTTTCACCTCCCTACTTCCCAGTCTTTGCATCTCCGGCCTACTTGCCCTCAGTCTCTTCATTACGGCTTGCGCTGCCGACCTCGGAACGAACGAACGGATTGCTTGCCTCGTCTTTATCTTTGTCATGCTCTTCTTTATGGGAGGAACCGCCTCGCTCTGGCGAGAGCATGCCCTAGCGCCTTCTCTTCATAGGGCGCTGGTCTACGGAGTGCAACAAAGCGCCATCCCAGCCTTTCTCCTCGGCGCCATGCTGCTGTTGCAATCGCTCCATTTCCGCAAATGGAAGCTTTGGGCCGTTGTAATGGCCTGTTTGGGGCTACTGCTCGACGGCATGTTGCTTCGCATTTTGTGGCCATCGGCCTAGCTTGCCAAGAGGGCGAGGTAGCTTCCTTGACGGTAGGGAACCAATTTTCTCAGAATCGTTTCCAATATGCTAGACTAAAGAGGCTGTTTTTTTCCTTTCTCAGACCAATATCTTTCTCAATGAGGAGGTTTTTTTCGCCCATGATTTCCCGCTCTAAGCTAAGCAAAGCCATCGCTTTTGCCACGCTCGCAAGCGTTCCTGTGTTCGCCAAAGCGGATGCGCCCTCGTTCCCTATCACATCGTCTTCGGCTGTCACCCAACGGCCGAACCTCGATCTCTTTTCTAAATCCGCTCCCTGTCAGGTTGGGCCTATCATTGGGGGCCATTTCGTCCCTCTCAACCTGCGATTAGGGGCTGAGCTTTCACCGCGCACCAAATTCGACGGTGGGGTAGACCTCGACGTGCCGGGGGTTCATTTTGGAAGGGGTTCTAGCGCTCGAATTGATTTTGATGCCATCGTCTCGGCGAACTTTGGTGGGGTTTCCACCCTTTTTCCGCTCACCTTCGATCTGATCTACCATCCGGCCTTCGTCGGCATCCATAACCCCTATCTTGGGTTTGGCATCGGCCCCTACTTTGGTGAGCGAACACGATTTGGTGGCAAAATCGTCTTAGGTGCGAACATCACACGGGAGCTAGGGCTTGAAGGCGCCGTCCACTTCGCAGGCTACGGTCCTGCGCTCTTCACGGTTCAAGTTCGCTTCCCACTCTAACACAACAACATACCGACCCTCTTTGCTTAAAGAGGGTCGGTATCGCCCTAATTCCTCGTAGGGAAAGCTTTGTGCTATAATAGTCTGGCATTTGAGGCTGCACTTTAAAATACTGGGTAGTTTGGCAGTCTTATGCCGATATTCCATTTGAGTTATCGCCTCCGGATCCCCTCAGGTGGAGGGAAAAGGGAGGAACGAAACCGCCCCGCGCGGCTTCGACTCCCGTGGGGCTGGAGGTCGAGAAACGTATGAACAACCTGGTTATTGTGGGCGCGCAATGGGGCGACGAAGCCAAAGGAAAGTTGATAGACTATCTGGCCCAAGAGGCGCGCATGGTGGTTCGCTATGGCGGTGGCAACAACGCCGGCCATTCGGTGAAAGTAGGTGACGAGGAGTTTCGTTTCCATCTCATTCCTGCCGGCATCCTTCATCCGCATCTTCAATGCGTTATCGCAGCGGGCACCGTTATAGACCCGGCCATCCTTGCCGAAGAGATCGCCGATCTCAAACAGCGTGGCGTTGGACTACACAACCTTTACCTTTCCGCAGCCGCCCATGTCATTCTCCCTTATCATCGGCTCTTCGATGAACTCGAAGAGAACCGGCGAGGCGAAGCGAAAATCGGAACAACCGGTCGTGGCATCGGCCCGGCCTACGCCGACAAGGCCGCCCGCATCGGCATTCGCCTCTGCGATTTCATTAATCCGACGCGTTTTAGAGAACGCCTCACGGAGGTGCTTACGCTTAAAAACGCTATCTTAACCCACGTCTACCAACAGCCTCCACTCAACGCCGATACGCTCTTCGAGGAGTATGCAGTCTACGCCGAACAGATAAAACCCTATGTCTGCGATACAACCCCCCTTATCCATGCCGCGGCCGTGCAGGGTGGCGTGCTTTTTGAAGGCGCACAAGGGAGTTTGCTGGATATAGACTTGGGCACCTATCCCTATGTCACTTCGTCGCACCCTATTGCAGGCGGGGCCTGTCTGGGCACCGGCGTGGGGCCTACCCTTATTAAAGGCGTTGTCGGCGTTGCTAAAGCGTACACCACCCGTGTTGGAGCCGGCCTGTTCCCCACCGAACTGCACGACGCCACCGGTCAATATATTCGAGAAAAAGGCCACGAATACGGCACCACCACCGGTCGCCCACGCAGATGTGGGTGGCTCGATATTCCTGTCCTCCGCTACTCCGCCCAGATCAACGGGCTTACATGCCTTGCTCTAGGCCATCTCGACGTTCTCTCCGGCCTAGATAAGGTTAAAATCTGCTATGCTTACGCCGACAGGCAAGGCCGCACCCTCGATGTACCCTCCGTTGAGATTTTTATGGAGAACACCGTGACTCCCCTCTACGAAACGCTTCCAGGATGGCATGAAGACCTCGCCTGTGTGCGCGATGTTAAAGACCTGCCTTCCACCGCCCTGCACTATATCCGACGGGTGGAGGAACTTACCCAACTCCCAATCGCGATGCTTTCCGTAGGTCCGGAACGCAGCCAAACGATACCGCTTAAACCCGAACTTCTGCATTCGCATCGGGCCTAGGTGAAAGCCAAAGGCCCCCTGTCCGCTTGCAAATAAGCCCTCAGTGGTGCGATATCAGCACACCACTTTCCTTAGGGCGCCATCGGTGAAGAGGATTGCCAACTGTTGACAGAAACGTGCGCCAATGAGGCAGCCTATGCTCAACTAGGGCGTCGGCCTTGAGCGCAGCACCGTCGCTCTTGAGGGGGAGGTCTTGTGCCTACCCTCATCCTTTCTACCGCCCTCCGTCTGTGGGCATGGTTTGAACAACGGTAAACGGTTGCGGCCGACTTGGCTAAGATGTTTAGGCCGAGATACATAGTTTTCTCCTTTTTGGTTTACTTCCTCTCGCGGCCTCCGCGAGAGGATTTTTGTCAAAAAGCATACTGCATAGTATAATGGTAGTTGTTCCGCAAAGGCTTTTCGTCTGAGCACAGTGAACTCGATGCCGCTGATACTCGATTTGCATTCTAGGCTCAAATCTCGCTTTCGCGAGGCACTCCGTGCAAAAAGCGAGACAACCGTTATAACGCGGCCTTAAAAGGCGCTCGCTGCACTTAGACTCAGCGGCAAAGCGGAAATTTGACAACCTGACTTCTTCATGAGGGAACAAGTGCCTATTCGACGCCCATGTTGGTTGAAGGCCGTTCCCTCCGCAAACTATGCGGCGGAACAGAGATTAGGAGACAACTGAATGACCCACGACGAACTCCGGCAGGAAGCCGATACTCCTAACGTTTCAGAGGAGACGCTTCCGACGCAGGGGCCGTCTGATGCGGATGCGCCGCCCGCAACGCGCCGCCGAACACGCAGGCGCACGGGGTCTGCCGCAGCATCCACATCGGAACAGGCATCTGAGACAAGTTTAACGGCAACGAAAAATGAAAATTCGACAAACATAGAGGGAAGTGCACCCCAAAGCTCAGAGACGTTAGAGGCGGCTGAAGAGCCTGCCCCTAAAGTGTCGTCGGCGAAACGCACCACACGCCGACGCAAAAAGAACGCTCCAGAGCCGTCGCTTGCAAATGCTGCCGATATTACAGCGGAGGCGGCACCGTTGGTTGAGGCGCTCCAAGAAACCAAAGGAACAGGGAACGACGGTACGACAGCCGAAGGCGCTAGCCCTGCCGAAGTGCAAAAAGAGGAGCCTTGCCCCGCCGAGCAGCCGGCGTCTAAACCGAGGCGCACGTCAAGACGCAAAAAAGCGGAGGAGGCTTCAAGGCCGATACCCCTCCCCGCAGCGCCGGATTCTCAAGAGGGTGTTATCCCTACAGCGGAACCGCCCTCAGAAGCGACGCCCTCAGAGATGGCCTCACAAGCTTTACCTACTTTAGAAACGCTGCCGACGCCCGAATCGGTAGCCGACATAGAAGCGTCTACTGCCCCTGTCTCCACAGAGCGTCCGCCAAAGCGCTCCGATGCCCAAAAGACGGCAGAGACTAAGACAACGCGACGCGGCGCCAAAAAGTCGGTCGGCGAGAGGAAGGGCGTCGGCCTTGATGCCGCCATCGCCTCGGCCACAGCCTATCCCCGAGAGCGCACGCCCCGTACTGCCCGCAGACGCACCGAACGCGCCCCGGCTCTGCCGGAGGTGCTGCCCCCCGTAGAAGAACCCCCTATAGATATCGCCGTTGGTGCCCACATTGTGGAGCGCGACGGCATGCCCGTGATCCTAATCAACGGTTGGGCCTATCCCCCCACGCTCTTCTTTGGCAACATGTGCGACGAGAGATGCGCAGCCCAGGTGCTTCGCGAGATTCGCCAAGCAGCCCAAGCGGGTATTCATCTCCACTCCACTCTGATCGAACTCCCTTGCCCGCTCTCCGAAGCGAGCGAAACACTAGAGATCATCGACTCGCGCCTACGCGCCATTCTCGAGGCCGACCCTGAAGGCTTCGTCATGCCACGGCTTGTGTTCTATCCGGCCCCCGGTTGGCGACGCGAGTACCCTCTTGAGATGAGCACTTATGCCGATGGCACCATCGGTGATCCCTCTATCACAAGCCAACGGTTCTGGCAAGAGTGCGAGCGCTCCCTGCAAACCCTCATCGAGCACCTGCGCCTGCAACCTTGGGGCGAACGCATCTTCGGCTATCACCTAGAACGAGGGGAGTGGTTTCAACCTGCCGATCTCGGCTTCGACCGCTCGATGGCCAACCGCGACGCTTTTCGAGACTGGCTTCGCGAGCGCTACCAGGGTAGCCTTATCGCCCTTCGTGCGGCGTGGTTTGACGGCGACGTGCAGTTCCATACGGCGGAAATACCCGCTCTGCCAACAAAGCCTGACCCAACGCGCGCCTTCTTTGAAACACGCCGTGAACGCCATCTCATTGACTTCATGGAGTTCACCTCCGAAACCACCGCACGACGTATCGTTTCTCTGGCGCGTACCGTGAAACGTGCAACAGCCTACCGCGCCCTGGTTTCGGTATGCTACGGCTATACATTCGAGTTCACCCACGGATACAGCGGTCATCTTGCCCTCGATAGGCTGCTGGCCGAGCGCTGCATAGACCTAATCTGCGGCCCTCCTTCTTATCGAGATAGAAAGCCCGGCGGGGCCGCCTCCTTTCCGGCTCCGGTCGACTCCATGTGGCTGCATGGTAAACTTTGGCTCTCGGAAGACGACACCAAAACCCATCTAGCCGTTCCCAACAAAACACCAGACGATTTTAACCCGCGCCTCACCGACGCACGCCAAACCGAACAGGCCCAACTGCGCACTATAGGCCGTGCCCTTGTTCATCGCACCGCTGTAGGCTGGATGGACCTCTGGGGAGAAGGCTGGCTCGATGACGAGGCCATCTGGAAACGCCTGAACCTCTTTGCCAATATCGTCTCTGCCCCCGGCATCCCTCGAAAAGACCCGGAGGTAGTCGTCCTGATAGATGAAAAGAGCCTGCTTCATATCCAGCGTGGCGAGGGGTTCTTCCGTCGTTTCACCACCGAGATGCGCGACGTGGTGCAGCGCTGTGGCGTTGAATACGGCCTCTATTTGCAAAGCGACATCACCTCACCGAACTTTCCAACCGAAGGCAAGCTCTACATTTTTCTCAATCCCTTCCGCCTCACGGCGGAGCAACGAACGGCCATTCGCGAGAAGTTGCACTCCGGCAAAAAAACACTCGTCTGGCTCTACGCGCCGGGCACATGCGAGGCAAAACCGCGCGCTTCGAGCGGTATGGAAGAGACCGCATTCGATGTGGTGGGCATTCGCTTGCGCATGCAGCCTTGGAGTTCCGAAATGGGCTCGCGGGTTGTACAAACCTCCCACCCCATTACGGAACGCCTTACCGACCTTGAATTCGGCTATCGGGAGCGCCTGAACCCCTCTTTTTATGTGGACGATCCCGATGCCATCGTGCTGGCCGAATATATCGAAACCGGCTTGCCCTCCATGGCGGTAAAACAGCTTGGCGACTGGAAGTCTATCTTTATCGGCGAGACGGTTCTGCCTCTGGAGCTGCTGCGCGGGCTTTGCCGCTTCGCCGGCGTCCACCTGTGGGTTTCTGAAGGAGAACACGTCGTAGAAGCAGGCTCGGGATGGATCGTTCTGCACGCCACACAAGATGGCCGGTGCGTTCTACGCCTACCGGCTCCCGCCGCCCTCTACGACCTCGCTCAATGCCGCCTGCTCTCCCAGGAAACCGCCGAATATACGCTGCATCTGCGCCAAGGCACGACCTATCTGCTCCTCGCAGCCTCTTACCATCAGATGGAGCGCATCGGCCTTCCCCACCTAGATGAGCCTGTGCAAGGCACCGCTTCTCCCTTGCTGACCGAGGAACTGCCAAAAACCGATCTCGATCCAAGCGTGGTAGCGGAGGCCCTGGAGACCCTGCAAGCGGTGCTCGCCCCCACGCGCGAGGAGCTAGGGCTGGAGCCAGAGGCACCTGCGGCAAACGGCAGTGAAGAGGAACCGGCCGACACAGGGGAACCGCTCTCTGCCGGCAGGCGACGCCGCAGACGGCGCGGAGGGCGCGGTCGCGGAAAACAGCAGAACGGTACTATAGAACGTAACAACACGAACAACAACCATTCTCCTAAGGAGGATAACGCGCGTGAATCCTAAACTCTCTAACAAACAACTCATCGCCTTCAAAATAGGGGCACGCGCGCACAAGTTCCTTCTGGAGGGCTGCCCCTTGGAAGGGTACGACTATCTCTTCACATGCCTGCAAGAGGCGAAGGCAACCGATTCAGACCTCCACACCCTCCTCTGCCAGGAACTTGCCAAATACGAAAAACGTATTGCGGCCATAATAGATCAAAGTGAGCCTTAGGTGCCCCATGGCCTGGCTCGCGCTCCCTTTCAATTAAACGACCTAAGTGAGGTGCCTTCGTATGAAAGTCGCTCGGTTCTTTGGATGGTTCGGGGTAGTATTAGCCTGTTTGGGCGTCTCGGCAGCGGCGCAGGAACCGAATAACACAACGGTTAACCCCTACAGCGGGCTACGTCCCGAAGTTGCCACCCTGTTGCAGCAAGCCACTGCTGCCTATCAACATATGAACTCCTATCGCCATACCGCAGAACTGATTCAACGGGATGCCCAGGGCCAAATCATTGTAGACCGCGCCTATACGCTGGCCATGGTTCGCCCTAACAAATACTGCTATCGCTCGGAAAGCAACTCCACTAATACCGTTGTCTCCGATGGGCAGTATATCGTGAACTACGATGGTAATGATAAAACTTATACGCGCCTTAGGGCGCCTGCCTCTCTCACCCAGTTCGACTTCGTAAATGACGTCAACTTCGATGGGGTGGCCTCCTACCTCGTCAGCCTCATGCTTCAGGGCAATCCACTGGTTGACCCAGAGTTACGTGCCGGCTTCCAAGCGGCCCCGGCCCCAACTACCGTAACCGATAACGGCAAGACCTATCAGGTTCTTTCTATTAACCTGTCCGACCAAGATATGCCCGTTTCGCTCTATTTTGACCCCACAACACACCTTCTCCACAAATCGGTTCAAAAAGGGGTAGATAAAAGCGAACTGGCCGAGATCATCGAGAACGTAAAGATCGATCAACCGGTGCCCAGCGATCTGTTCCAATTTGCCGTCCCTGCGGGCGCCCATTGGATTACCTTAGGGCCTACACGCAATTCGCATCTCCTCGTTGCCCTCAGCGAGCAGGAGAGCAGTGCCTTGCCCCAGAATATCCTGCGCTCTTTTTGAAAGGAGACATCCATGAACACCTGCCATCGCCTCTGCGTGGGCATTATCGGCGCTCTCTGCAGCCTCGTTCCCTTACGCGCCGCCAAGGCCGATAACAGCCTGCAAAATGTAAAGCCGGATGTGGCGGCTGTACTGAAAGCAGCCTCATCGGCCTATGATAAGCTCACTGCCTACGAACACACCGAAACCTGGACGCTTCATGCCGCTGATCAGAAAACAACCTCTTTCGTTACCAAACTCGCCTTTAAACGCCCCAATCGCTTCTACGTACAAGCCTCTTCGGAAGACGACCTCCTCATCTCGGATGGACAGAATCTCTACACCTATCGGAAAGCCGTTCAGGAGTACACCAAAGACGCCGCACCCGCCTCCTTGGCCAAGTCCGACGATCTCCTTGGCGCCATACCCAACAACCGTCTTGTGAGCGTGCTTGTGGTGCTCATCGTACAGCATAACCTCGATAAGGCCTCCGGCTTTCTCTCTTTGGCAACACTAGCCCAACCCACAAGCTACCATGGGCAACCCTGCAACGATATGGTTGTTAAAGCGGGGGCCACCACCATTCACATCTACTTTAACAAACAGACCCATCTCCTGGCCGGCGCCTACTGGAAACACGACACCGAGTCGATTACCGAGGAGCTGAGCGACGTCCATACGAATGCTGCCGTTCCGAACGACCTCTTCACCTTCACCCCTCCCACCGATGCGAAACTGGTAGCCGATCTCGACGACCCCGACGCGCTAAAGTACGTTGGGAAACCGGCTATTGACTTTAGCCTTAAAGACACCAGCGGGAAAACATGGAACCTGGCCGATCTCAAAGGGAAGGTGGTTATTGTGGATTTTTGGGCGAGTTGGTGCGGGCCGTGCCAAATGGTAATGCCCACCATCGAGAAAATCTACGAGAAGTACTCCGACAAGGGCGTTGTGGTGCTGGCCGTTAACACATGGGATACCCCTGATGCCTGCGCCGCCTTCTTAAAGAAACATCCCGAATACAAGATGAACGTGCTGTTAGACCCAGCGGGAAGAAACTCCGAAGATTCCGTGGCCACTAAGCTCTATGGCGTTCAAGGCATTCCGACAACCCTCTTTATTGACAAAGAGGGAATCGTGCGCACCTACGCCATCGGCGCCCACCCATCGGAGTTTTATATGGATCAGCTCAAAAAACTCGGTATCGTAACCGACTAGACACCGTAAGCAAACCGCTGCGCCCTGCCTAGATAGCGGCAGGGCGCAGCGATAGGGATGCACAGAGAGCGCGGAGGACATGCTCTGTGGAATTTTATGATGCCATCCTACCCGCCGATGGGCGTATCGGTGAGGTTTTTGCGGCAAAAGTCGGCACAACCATAAAAGCTCTCATCCCCTGGCAGGGGCAGACGCTCCTAAGCATCGCTCTTTCTGCCTTACGTTCCACCCCTCAAGTGCGGCGTATTGTGGTCATCGGCAACGAGGAAGTCGCCTGCAAAGCCCGACGCTGCGGTGCCGATGTCGTCGTCCCCCCTGCACATTCGGCACCGGAAAATATCGCGCTAGGCATTCAATGGCTGCGCGAACAGCCCGACGGCCCCACAGAGAAACTGCTTCTGCTTACCACCGACCTGCCCTTTCTCTCCGCCGAGGTGCTAACCACCTTTCTGAACGAATGCCCCGCCGATGCCGACCTCGTGGTGCCCGTCCTACGCCGTGAAGTGTTTAATGCCCGTTTTCCCAACTCGCCCGCAATCTTTGTACGATTAAAGGACGGATATTGGACGACAGGCTGCGTTTTTCGTGTCTCTACTTCGGTCTATCTGCATCTGCTGCCCTTATTAGAGTCCCTCTTTCGCTCGCGTAAGAGCCAGTGGAAAACGGCTCTTCGCGTGGGGCCTGTTGTTGCGTGGCGTTTCTTTACCCACCAACTCACGGTTCCCGAAATTGTGCAACGGGCCGAAAGGGTACTTCAGTGCCGAGCCTTTGCACACACCAAAGCTCCTCCGGAGGTCGCCTACGACATAGATAACCTTCCAGACTACGAAAAGGCCTTCAACTATCTCACAGGAGGAGCGACATCGCATGGCCTCCAATAAGGGCGATTCCGGCCCTCATCAAAGCTTTTTAACCCCGAGCCAAATCTTCTGGTATAGTTTGGCCAATTTCGGCTACGGCACCTTCTTCTCTTTGAATAATGCTCTCATCGCGCCTTTTCTAAGCAGTTTCACAAGAAATGCCATCCTCATGGGCCTAATGGGCAGCACCCACTCCTTTGAGGGGGCCATCATTCAACCTCTCGTAGGCACCGCCAGCGATCGCTTGCGACACCCGCTAGGTAAACGACGGCCCTTTATACTGCTGTTTACCCCGTTGGCCGCTCTCTTTCTCGGCCTGGTCCCAGCGGCAACTCACCTCCCCTCTTCTATTCGCCTAGGTCTGCTCGTGCTTCTCATCTTTCTATCCACCGTTCTTTTCAATATTGCCTACGATCCCTATCAGGCGCTCCTGCCCGACATAACTCCAGAGCCACAACGAGGACGCGTTACCGCCATCTGGAGCCTGTTTGGACTTTTTGGTCAAGCGATGATCCTCCTCATACCGGGCAGCTACACAACCAAATTTCTGCTCTCTGCGGCTCTTATGCTGATGCTAGCACTCATCACCTGCATCGCCACACCGGAACCTTCCCCTTTCGATGCATCGGAAGGAGACGCCGAAACACCCTCCTTTAAGCAGCAGCTTGTCCGCGCTCTTCAAGGGCTTCGCGTTTTGCGCCAGGCGCGGTTAGGCCTACTCAGCTTCTTCTTTGCCGGCCTTGGCATCGGCGCCGTGCTGCCTCTGCTCACCGAGTTCGTCATTCACATCACCCACTGCACGGCCAATCAGGCCGCTCAAATGTTTCTCATTCTTATGGCCTCTACGGCCCTTACCGTTGTTCCCGCGGGCCAAATAGCCGACCGCGTTCTGACTCCCAAGAAGACGCTCATCATCGGCTTCCTACTCATCTTTATCGCCTGCCTTTGCGGGCTGCGGGTCACCACCCTTACTCAGATCGCCTGGGTCATGGGGTTGGCCGGCATCGGCAACGCGGCTCTCAGCGCCTCAAGCTATCCTCTATTGGCCGACATCGTGCCCCCGGAGGAGGTGGGTTTCTACGTGGGGCTACAGTCCACCGCAGCCTCTTTGGCTCAGCCGCTCACTATCATTGTCACAGGTGCTCTTGTGAACCACGGCAGTTATCGGGTAATTTTTCTGGTCTGCGCGCTTTGCATTCTC
>NZ_DATGLN010000025.1:0-2870 GCF_035294165.1 Chthonomonas sp. | reverse complement strand
TGCAACTCCACATCCTTTCCCACTTAGCACACGCTTAGGGGCCTTAGTCGGTGGTCTGGGTTGTTTCCCTCTCGACGATGAAGCTTATCCCCCACCGTCTCACTGCTGCGCTCTCACGTACCGGCATTCGGAGTTTGGCTGACGTCAGTAACCTGGTCGGGCCCATCGGCCATCCAGTAGCTCTACCTCCGGCAAGAAACACGCAACGCTGCACCTAAATGCATTTCGGAGAGAACCAGCTATCACGAAGTTTGATTGGCCTTTCACCCCTACCCACAGCTCATCCCCCAGGTTTTCAACCCTGGTGGGTTCGGTCCTCCACGACGTCTTACCGTCGCTTCAACCTGGCCATGGGTAGATCACTTCGCTTCGGGTCTAGAGCATGCGACTGGACCGCCCTGTTCGGACTCGCTTTCGCTACGGCTCCCCCACACGGGTTAACCTCGCCACATACCACTAACTCGCAGGCTCATTCTTCAAAAGGCACGCCGTCACAACCAATACAGGTCGCTCCGACGGTTTGTAAGCAAACGGTTTCAGGAACTCTTTCACTCCCCTCCCGGGGTACTTTTCACCTTTCCCTCACGGTACTTGTCCGCTATCGGTCATCTGGGAGTATTCAGGCTTACCAGGTGGTCCTGGCAGATTCACACGGGATTTCTCGGGCCCCGTGCTACTTGGGATCCCTTCCACGCGCACGTAGATGTTTCGACTACGGGACTGCCACCCTCTTCGGTCAGCCATTCAAGACTGTTCGTCTACACCACGCGACATACGAGTACAGTTCGGCAGAACTGTCCGAAGGTCCCACAACCCCGACCATGCAACACCTGCCGGCTCTCACACATGATCGGTTTAGCCTCTTCCGGTTTCGCTCGCCACTACTCACGGAATCACTGTTGTTTTCTCTTCCTGCGGGTACTGAGATGTTTCACTTCCCCGCGTTCCCTCTACCCGCCCTATACATTCAGGCGGGAGTCACCCGGTCCCATCACTGGGCCGGGCGGGGTTTCCCCATTCGGAGACCCTCGGATCGAAGCCCGCTTATCGGCTCCCCGAGGATTATCGCAGATTGCTACGTCCTTCTTCGGCTCCAGATGCCAAGGCATCCACCGTTTGCTCTTCGAAACTTGACCACACACATGAGTATGAATCGTGCCCGTCCCCACCCATCGAAGAGCAGGAACCGGACATGACCAATGACTGATCCGAAGATCAGAATCATTATGAATCCACGCGAACCCGGACAACCCGAAAGCTGCCCGACCCACGCGATTCGAAGATGCTCGCGTCCACTGTGTAGTTCTCAACGTACGATCGGCGCCCCAACCAGGAAGGAGCAACGCTCCCACCCGGATCGAGGCCCGAGGTCACGATCCCCCGGACGTTCCCGCCCAGGACGTCGATCCCTCAGGACCCAACAGCGTGCACACCACCGACCCCCCGGCCCGTCCCGTTCCTGACCCCACCGAAGCAGGACCGTACTGAGCACGAACCGGTCTCCCGGCAGTACATCGTCAACGTTCCACCCATGAGCTGACCACCCCGGAACGTTCGTCCGAGTCGTGGCTCTGGCAGCCGGCCACGAGGACCGGACCGCAGATGCTCCTTAGAAAGGAGGTGATCCAGCCGCACCTTCCGGTACGGCTACCTTGTTACGACTTAGTCCTAATCACCGATCCCACCTTCGACGGCTCCCTCCACAAGGGTTGGGCCACCGGCTTCGGGTGTTACCGACTTTCATGACTTGACGGGCGGTGTGTACAAGGCCCGGGAACGTATTCACCGCAGCGTTGCTGATCTGCGATTACTAGCGACTCCGACTTCATGAGGTCGAGTTGCAGACCTCAATCCGAACTGAGACCGGCTTTTTGGGATTCGCTCCACCTCGCGGTATTGCAGCCCTTTGTACCGGCCATTGTAGCATGCGTGAAGCCCAAGACATAAGGGGCATGATGATTTGACGTCATCCCCACCTTCCTCCGAGTTGACCCCGGCAGTCTCCTATGAGTTCCCGGCATGACCCGCTGGCAACATAGAACGAGGGTTGCGCTCGTTGCGGGACTTAACCCAACATCTCACGACACGAGCTGACGACAACCATGCACCACCTGTGCACCTGCCTTGCGGGGAGACCATCTCTGGCCTTTTCAGGTGCATGTCAAGCCTTGGTAAGGTTCTTCGCGTTGCATCGAATTAATCCGCATGCTCCGCCGCTTGTGCGGGCCCCCGTCAATTCCTTTGAGTTTTAGCCTTGCGGCCGTACTCCCCAGGCGGGGCGCTTAATGCGTTAGCTGCGACACGGAGACCGTGGAATGGCCCCCACATCTAGCGCCCAACGTTTACGGCGTGGACTACCAGGGTATCTAATCCTGTTCGCTCCCCACGCTTTCGCTCCTCAGCGTCAGTTACGGCCCAGAGATCTGCCTTCGCCATCGGTGTTCCTCCTGATATCTGCGCATTCCACCGCTACACCAGGAATTCCAATCTCCCCTACCGCACTCCAGTCTGCCCGTACCCACTGCAGGCGCGAGGTTGAGCCTCGCGTTTTCACAGCAGACGCGACAAACCGCCTACGAGCTCTTTACGCCCAATAATTCCGGACAACGCTTGCACCCTACGTATTACCGCGGCTGCTGGCACGTAGTTAGCCGGTGCTTCTTCTGCAGGTACCGTCACCCGAAGGCTTCTTCCCTGCCAAAAGAGGTTTACAACCCGAAGGCCGTCATCCCTCACGCGGCGTTGCTGCATCAGGCTTGCGCCCATTGTGCAATATTCCCCACTGCTGCCTCCCGTAGGAGTCTGGGCCGTGTCTCAGTCCCAGTGTGGCCGGTCACCCTCTCAGGCCGGCTACCCGTCGTCGCCTTGGT
>NZ_DATGLN010000024.1:0-14900 GCF_035294165.1 Chthonomonas sp. | reverse complement strand
CCGAAAAAAATTGAGTAAGCGCCACGGCGCCACACAGTTCATGGAGTTTGTGCGCGAAGGCTACCTGCCCGAAGCCCTCTTCAATTTTCTCGTGCTTCTCGGATGGTCTGCCGGAGAGGAGAATCGCGAGATCATGAGCATCCCCGAAATCATCGAGCGCTTCTCTCTCGAAGGGCTGTCGGAACACCCCGCCGTTTTCGACTACGACAAACTGCGCTGGATGAACGGTTACTACATTCGCCATAGCGAGCCAGGACGTATCATCGGGATGTGCCTGCCCTACCTTATAAAGGCCGGCCTTATCTCCGATCCACCCACCCAAGACGAGTTAGAAATGGCTCGGCGGGTCATCCCTCTGGAAATGGAACGAATGAAGGTTTTATCCGAAGTAACCGACCTTGTCGGCTTCTTCTTCCAACCGCTAGACTACCCCCACGGCTATGAGGAGAAAGCTGTGGCGAAATGGTTTGGGGTTCCCCATCTTAAACCTATGCTCGAGATGGAGATCGAAGCCTATGAAGCTCTTCCCGAATGGAAGCAAGAGGCCCTGGAACAGGCCACAAAAGAGATCGCAGACCGGCTTCAAGTGCCTTTTGCTCAGGTGGTTCATCCTACCCGCGTCGCCACAACTGGTCGAACCGTGGGGCCCGGACTGTTCGATACCCTGTGGGGCTTAGGACGCGAACGCACACTTATGCGTCTGCGTCGGGTACTACAAAGAGTTTAAACGCTCTGCGACCAGAGAAACAATATGCCGGATATTACGGACGTTAATACCATCGTCGGCCCACTGCCCACAGCCGGAGCCGATCTCTCGGTAGAGCATCTTCTAGAACTCATGGCAAAACATGAGATCGGTCGTGCCTTTGTATGCTCCACCGTCGGGATAAGGCTCTCTCCCCAGATCGGCAACGCCATTACACGCGCAACCTGCCTTGATACCCAGGTACTTCTACCGGTGGCTACGCTTAACCCTACGCACTATTTTGGGGATGAACATGAACTTTTCCAATTACGAGAAGATGGGTTTCATCTTATCCGGTTCTTTCCCTATTCGCAGTCATGGCCGGTGAATCTGGCCTCGTTCCGCGCCCTTCTACAGGCACTGCACCCCATCGCCATTCCTTTGATGGTTCAGATTCGGCGTATGGGAGATTGCACTCTCCTACAATCTCTACTGAACGATTACCCCGCCCCCATCATCCTATCCGATGTGGATAGCAACATCTTGGCGGAGGCCATTGCAGTGCTTAAAGAACAGCCTAACTGGTATCTAGAAACCTCCCATCTGCTCGCTCCAGGAGCGATTCGCCTGGCAGCTAGCTGCGTGGGAGCAGAAAGAATCCTGTTCGGAACAGAAGCTCCACAAAGACCTATCGCCTCGGTTCTGCGCACTCTGGAGTTTGCCGACCTTTCCACCCAGGAGCTAGAACTGATTCTGCATCGCAACGCAGAACGTATCTTTTCCTTGTGAGGTCCTATGTCTGTCATTGACTGCCATGTCTACATAGAAGGTAGCCCGATACCCTCCACCAACCAAACGGCTAAGACCCTCGCAGAACTTCTTGCGGGAAGAGGGATCGATCAGGCCATAGTCATATCCACTCGGGCTGCCAGGCTCGACCCGCTTTCCGGAAACACTATTCTCAAAAATTTGTTGGAGCAAACTCACGGACTGTACGGCTGTCTCGCGACCCATGTCCGCAACCAAGAGTCCTCCATTAATGCCGTGCGCGATCTTCTCGGCCACCGCCGCTTTCTCGGCGTGCTGCTTACCGGCGACGATCCGGAAGAGCCGCTCCATCCACTCAGCGCAGACGAAATTCTTAACGCCTGCCGTCGCTTTCAAAAGCCGATCTACCTCCACGCGCCTAATCGCCTTTGCGTGGAGGTTGGCCTAGAACTCGCTAAGCGCTACCATATGCACCGTTTCGTGCTGTTGGGAATGGGGGGGTCCGACTGGAGAGCCGCTATCATGGCGGCGCAACAGACGTCCAACATATTTCTTGAAATTTCGGGTATGCTCGATTTAGGCAGAATTCCCGCTGCCATTGAGGCCGTCGGCTCCCACCGTCTACTTTTTGGCAGTGGCCTGCCCGACCTGGATCCCGCTGCGATCATAGGGCTTCTCGAAGATTCAGAGATCAGCCCCTCCAATCGCCGTCGCATTCTTTCCGAAAATGCGGAAAAACTCTTCCAACTGGAACTAGGTGCATAAAAAATGAGTGCTCCTTTTAACAGGAGTAAATCTTTCTAGGAGGTTTCTCATGTTCGTTGGCATTCTCACCGCTCCCTTCGCAGGCGAACCCCTCGAGGTAGTGGCCGCTTTCGCAGGAGAACATCGTTTCGGGAGTCTCGAAATAGTTGCCGGGCCGGGCAGCAAACATATAGACACCAACAACTTCACCCCCGAAAGGGCGAAAGAGGTGCTCAATCTCATGGAAAAGCGCAACCTGCGCATTTCCTCTCTTGCCGCCTACACCGATCTCACCGCAGCCGACCCGGAAAGGCGTCGTACCAATATCCAGACCGTCTACAATGCCATTAATATTGCGAAAATGCTGGGGGTAGATGTGGTGTGTACCTTGGCCGGTTTGCCTCCAAACGGTAAAGACCGTATGAAAACCATCGAGGAGGACTGCACGGCCGTCTTTCCCCCCCTGCTCGAACACGCGGAAAAGAATGGGGTGAAACTTGCCCTCGAAAACTGGACAGCCACCAATATCCAGAACCTCGCCCATTGGAAGCGGCTTTTCGAGCTTATCCCCAACAAGAATTTCGGTCTGAACTTCGATCCCTCTCACCTTGTCTGGCAAGGCATAGACTATATCGAAGCCGTAGATCGCTTCGCCGACCGCATTTTCCATACCCACGGAAAAGATACCGAGATCAAAGAGCATGTGAAACGTGAAGTGGGGATTCTTGGCCACGGTTGGTGGCGCTACGTTATTCCGGGTTTAGGTGTCATCCGTTGGGGGGAATATATCGCCGCCCTCCGTCGTAATGGCTACGATGGAGTGATCTCCATTGAACACGAAGATGGGGCTGTTGAACGCGAAGAGGGCTTCCTGATCGGCAAGAAGTACCTCGACCAGTTTATCGCCTATTACGCCTAAAGTCTCCCGAAGGCTATGCAAAATAAAGCCTCTGGAGAGAGAACCTTCTCCAGAGGCTTCATCGTTGAACAACGCGTTGTTACCTAGAACAGCCCCAATATCGGTTTCCCGCTCACCAACGGCCTTGGCTGACCGAGATAGTTGGTCACAACCGTATCCGGTGGTATGCCTAGTGCGTGGTACATCGTCGCCAGTATTTCGCGGGGATGTACGGGGTTCTCCGCAGGCGAGGAACCCGTGGAGTCCGATTTTCCATAGACTTGGCCGGGCCGAATGCCGCCTCCTGCAACGAGGGCCGTGTAACAATAGGGCCAGTGGTCGCGTCCATCCGGCGCATTGGAGTTGCCCGAAGTCGAAACACCTAGCCGCGGAGAACGACCGAACTCACCGATGGCAATAACCATGGTCTCCTCCAACAGCCCCCTTTGATGCATGTCTTCCAACAGGGCAGAAAGGGCACTATCGAGTTTAGGGCAGTGTAGGTTGCGTAGCGGCCCGAAGTTGGCCGCGTGTGTGTCCCAGGCCGTTACCCGTGGGTCGCCGTTGGCAACGGAAGGCCAGTTCACCTGAACAAATCGCGTGCCGGCCTCTATCAGGCGACGCGCCATCAGCACAGACTGACCAAAGACATGACGTCCATAGCGATCACGAACCTTATCCGGCTCCTCTTTAAGGTCGAACGCCTTTCGCGCCCTACCAGATAGAATAAGCCCTAATGCCTTCTCATAGTAGGCATCTAACTGATAGTTACTCACGGCCTTTTCAAGAGCCGGCATACCTGAATCGATTAGCTTTCGTAGTTCAACACGCTTGGCCATGCGCGTTCGCGTTACCTCGTTCGCCAACTGCAAGTCCGCAATTTGGATTTTATCCATTGCGTTCGGATCGGTATCGGCGTTCGGTGGGTAGAGGGTATAGGGGTCGTAAGCGCGCCCTAGAAAGCCCGCATTCCCCGCCTTCCCGATGACATTACTCTCCTGCAGCGGGCGCGGCAACATGACGAAAGGCAACATGGGCACGTCCGGTGGCTTAAACTCCACCACCCGACACCCTACATTCGGATAGTCTGCAGGAGAGGGCGGTTGCAACTGCCCGGACGGAGAAACATCGGTCGCCTGCTCCCCGGTCAGCATCTGGTACATGGCCGCCGTATGATTGAATAGCCCGTTAGGTGTGTAGGAAACCGAGCGAATAAGGGTCGCCTTGTCCATCTGCTTTGCCAATAGGGGCATCACCTCCGTCAACCAAATGCCCGGCACATTGGTTCGAATCGGCTTGAACTCCCCACGAATGTTATCCGGTGCATCCGGTTTGGGGTCCCATATATCTATATGGCTCGGTCCCCCTTGCAGGAAAATAAGGATGACCGATTTCGCTTTACCGAAGCCTGGTTTGTCAGTTGGCTTCGCAATAGAGCTTGCCTTGGCTTCTAAGGCCAGAAACTCCGGAAGGTAAAGCCCTAAAATGGAAGAGCCTCCAATCCTCAGAAGTTCGCGACGAGTTATACCGTCGCAGTCTTGACTATGATTTCCCGGAATAGAGAGCATGGTAATGCCTCCTTAATGATTGAATAGGAACGCTGGGCTATTGAATAAAGCCCACATTAGGTCTTGGGCAGCCTGTGCGCGGTCGCCTGCCTGCCGGAAGTAGTTAAGTGCCGATTGCATCTCTTTCGGCGATGGCGGTCGTGACAGCGTGGCCAGGAAAATCTCCTCGACCATCTCCTTATCGGAAAGCTTCTCTTTAATCATCTTCGCAATGCGACCATCTGGGGCAGAGAGCGCTCGATTCACCGTCGGACCGTTAATCAGATCGAGAGCCTGCACGATCCCCATGTTGCTGTTGCGCTCACACTCACACGGCGTTTGACGCGTGGGGCGTCCGAACAGATCGAGGAAACCATCATTACTATCCTGATTTACCCCCGGTAGCTGTTGCGCAGTAAGGCTTGGCGGGGCTCCCACGTAATCTGGCTTTACGCCGGCAGCGAGGTTGATCGCATCGTAAAGCTGCTCCGCATCCAAACGCCTCGGAATGAAGTGCGAGAAGTTGATGTCGTCATCATCGTTCCATTTGTTGGTGACGATAGAGGACTGGTAGGTTCGTGACAGCACGATCTGGCGCATCATGTAGCGCATATCGAAGTGATGCATCACAAAGTCTTGCGTGAGCGCCGTAAGCAGGGCCGGGTTCGAGGGTGGATTGTCCGCACGAATATCGTCCACAGGGTCTATAATCCCTTTGCCGAGGAAATAGCTCCACAGGCGATTGGCCATCGCCATCGCGAAATAGGGGTTAGATGGCGAGGTCAGCCATGCAGCGAAGGCTTCACGTAGATTGCCGTGATATTCTGCTAGGTTCACCTGCCCGAACGGCGGCATCGGTTTTGCCGGATCGTTTGTGCGCGGGTTGATCACCTCACCCCCGCTTTGTTCGTAAAATACCAGATCGTCCGGTCGAGGGCCCGGTTTGCTCGTCATATGGGCAAAAAAGGCCCCTAAATCGTAATATTGGTTCTGTGTCCATCGCTCGAATGGGTGATCATGACAACGGGCACACGAGAAGCGAATACCCATAAAGAGCTGGGTTATATCCTCCGTCGCCGTGCTGGTGTCCGAAATAACCCTGAGGTAGTTCACCTGTGGGTGTACATAACAGTCTCCCGAAGAGGCTATGAGAGCACGTACGAACTGATCGTAAGGCATATTACGGGCAATCGCAAAATGGATCCAGTCGCGGAACTTGCGCTCGCCCTCAGGCCCCATGTACTTGCTGTTACAGTCTAAAAGGTCACACCACTTATTCGTCCAACGGTCTACGTAAGCGGCTGAGTTAAGTAGTTTATCTACCAACTTCGCACGCTTCTGCTGGGTTGGAGTTGGATCGGCCAGGAAAGCCTTCACCTCTTCTGGCGTTGGAGGTAATCCCGTTAAATCTAAGCTTACCCTGCGTATGAAAGTGGCATCGTCGCACACAGGTGCCGGCAACAGCTTAACCTTACGAAGTTTGGCATCCACCAGCCGATCTATATAGTTAAACTCCGGCGCACCTGTCCACCGGTAACCACTCCGATCCCCTAGAACCGTGATATTGACGGTGGAGAACAGCCCCTCATAACGAACGAGCAGAGCGGCTTCTCCACGGCGCACCGCACAGAGCGTTCCGAGTTTATCTACCGATGCTACAGAGGGGGTATTGCTAGAAAGAATGGCCTCACGTGTTACATCCCGTGTGGTACCATCAGGATAGTGCGCGATGACCACCATCTTCTGATGCATGCCGGGAAGGGTTAAGTGAGGCACGCTCGGCAAGACGATCAATCTATCCGGCCTGCTTACTTTCCCCACATCCGATCGCACGCCTTGGGCGATCCAGGCCTTCAGAATACGATAATAGCGCGACCCCATAGGTAGCACCAAGCCCCCACGATGCGGCACCGTTTCAGTAGGCTTTAGCAGCATAAGGCTGCGCGCGGGGTCCGTTCGGTCGAAGCGACGACCGGAAACATCATCAATCAACGAATGGTAGTCGAAAGCCGGGTCGTAACCTCTTAAAGAGAGTCGAAAGCCGTTTTTTCCATGTGCCGCACCATGACACATCCCCGCATTGCAGCCGATCTTACTAAGAACAGGCTCGACATCGCGCATAAAGCTGATCGGGGGGTCTACCACACTCTTGACCGTGATCGGTACAACAGCCTGTTTGTTTCCTACCGAAACAATCAGCTCGGTATGCCCCACATGAACCGGATGCAGGAAGCCCTCGTTGTCCATATGCACAAGGGGCTGTAACACGCGTACATGGGCTACCGGAGAGAGATCTATCGCGTAGCCGGCAGTGGTATGTCCGGTCACAATGAAGGTGCGTGCATCCCTCGCATTATTGAAAACCAAGGCCGATGGCTGCACCTCAATGGAAACAAGTGAGAGCGAGGGCGTCGGTCTGGAAGCTACTCCCTGCCTTCGTTTTGCAGCTTGAGCGCTAGGAGTTGCCAACGCCACAGAGCCGATCACCATAAAACCTACCACTATCCACATAAGAGCGGCAAGACCTTTGGATGCATGCCCCTGCATAAGAGACCTCCTTACTTTGTTCACACCAAAACATTCGTTTTGCCTAGCCATGATGTCCTCTCCTTCGTACTGAAAGTGCGGAATGATTAGGCCTATGGATAGGAACGGGAATAAACGCGCGCAGCAACCGGCCGCTACGCACATCGTAATAACGTACATAGCCGTCAAAACCGGCGGTCGCCAACACATTGCCGTCGGGTCGAAATGCAAGCGTAAAAACCGCCCCCCGCACCGGTGGCAGGCTCAATTTCTTCGCCCCGCTATCCACATCGTAAAGGTTAACCGTCCCCGCTTCTGAAGCGACCGCACATAGATTCCCGGTTGGATCGAAGGCCAAGGCCGTAATGGTATCCGGCTGTCGCTCGAAGGCACGAATGAGGTTGTGATCCTCGTTGTTCATGGTGCGGGCCTCGGTGCGAAAGATTTTATACAGGCGCGGAATACCGTCATCGCCTCCACAAAGCACCTGATCTTGGCCCGGTCGCCCCACCATACATCGCATCGGGGTGGTATGGGTATTGATGTCATCAATGAAAGAGCCGGTTTCTACCTGAGTTAGCTTCAGTGCTTCGTCTCGGCTTGCGCTCACCACATATTTCCCATCGCGCGAAAAAACGGTACCGAACACCCAGTCTGTATCGTTTTCCAGCATCATGATCTGCTTGCCATCGGGCACGCTTACTACCCGCACGGTATTATCTGCGCCCCCAAACGCAAGCTCCTTATCGTCAGGCGATAACGAGGCACCGAACAAGGTGTCGTAGGTATAGCGCACGGAATCGATCCGTTTGTGATTCGGCACATCCCAAAACTGTATCTCACCAAAACGCGCCGGGGAGCCGCCTACGGCGATCAGCGTCTTTCCGTCTTTTGTGAACACCAGCGACTGAATGCGTTGGGCATCTCCCACAAGGCGCGCCTCCAAAGCCCCATTATCGGCGTTTAGTAATAACACCTCATGATAGCCCGAAACGGCCAACGTCTTCCCATCGGGGCTAAACGCCACGGCGCTGATGACCGGCGAGGAGGTGTACACCGGTGGGTGGGCGGCATCGTAGGCGGAATGCTCTGCCGGAGTATCGTCCACGGCCCCTTGGGCGATCCACCGCTTGAACAGCTCGATTTCGGACTTAGAAAGCGGCGGGCCTCCTTGAGGCATCAGCTCCGGCTTACCCTCCAAATAGCCTATTACCAGGCTCTTTTCCGGATGCCCCTTCACGAAAACCGGCCCGTGTGTACCTCCCTTCAAAAAATCGGCATAGGAGATCAGCATCAGGTGGCCACTGCGCACGTTTGGCTGATGGCACCCTTGACACTTCGCCTGTAAGATCGGTTTGATCTGATGATAGAAGCTCACCTTGCCTTCGTTACGGTTCACAACGGCTGGCTTTGCAACATGGGGTCTTAAAGGCACAGCGAAGCAGAGCCACACCAGCCCTGCCCCACCGAATAGGACGATAAACGATGTTATATAACACACAATGCGGGTTCGTATCATGGCACTTTCTCGCTTAACGATGCGACTCCTTTGGCGAAGCCTTGCTATGAGGTTTAGGCGTATCATCCACAGCACCTTGAGCTATCCACTTCTCAATAAGCGCTATCTGCTCCTTGGGTAGCGGAGGCCCACCTTTAGGCATCAGCATGGGTTTGCCGTGCAAATACCCTACAAGCAGGCTCTTCGCCGGCTTCCCCTTTACGAAGGCCGGCCCGTGTGCTCCTCCCTTCAAAAGCGCTGCATAGCTTGTAACATCGAGCAGTCCGGCATGATTGGCCGCGCTATGGCACGGCAAACATTTCGCTATGAGAATGGGGCGAATTTGATGATAATAACTCACCCTACCTGCGTCGGGAGCCGGATGCGTTTTTTTCTTTGGCGGAGCGGCAATGCATAGGCATCCCAGCCCTATAGTGCTCGCACCTACAAAGCTCGCCAGGAGAATGCGACTTTTGCGATACATTCTAAACCTCTCCTCGTTTTCTTGTTTTATTCAGCGCCCCATTCTTCTTTTCCTGCTTGCAGTTCGTTCACGACGTCTGGCGATGATGGTACTAAGTAGTTTGAATCCTTCAACACAAAAAAGTTACAAAAAAGAATGGGCTGATTCCTATAGATTATGCCTCTACACGCACCGCTATGTCAAATTTTTGGTTGGTATAGCATCTGCAGCTAAGTTTTACTCAAAAAGAGGCTGTGTCGAACTCCTTCTGTCTCCAAATAGGGCGGTATCCACTCGACGTCCTCTTCCAAAAGAGCGACACCGGTAGCGTTGCAGCTCACCAACTAGTTGCCTATTGCAGACTCAGATAAATTGTGATACAATATTGTTTAGAGACTTGTGATGGCTATTTACGACATTACTTGTCTTTAAACACTATCTATTCCAACAAATAACCGTTTAACTCGTTCGCTAAGGAGGAAACAGATGCATGCACAGAATCACGCGCCCTTTAGGGGCGGCGAAGAGGCTCCTCATCGGAGCACTACAAACGAGACAAGAGGGCTAGCTACTTTTAACAGCTCTCTTCCTACATTAGCATCCTATGAGGTTAAAATCCCCGATAGGATAAAGAAAGGGCAACCAGCCAAGAATAAGCACCGTCGAACGCTTTGCTTCCTTTTGAGCATGGTCACCATCCTGCTATTTGGGCTTTTCGGAAGGCCACAGACGGCGCGGGCCATTCCCATGCCTGCCACCACTCTTCACCAATTCGGTAGCGTTCCCCCAAACTACGATGGCCTTGTGCCGTCGAGCCTGCTGCAAGGACAGGATGGGATGCTTTACGGCACTGCAGAGTTCGGAGGGCTTCCCGGATATGGAGTCGTGTTCAAAATGAACATTGACGGCTCTGACTTTCAGGTAATCCATAGCTTCGTCGGGCTAGATGGCGCGGCACCCAATAGTCTCATCCAGGCACCTGACGGAACCCTCTACGGCACCACCAGGTTTGGGGGTATAGACTTTACGCCTTTAACGCCTTCAGGTTTGGGCGTGCTCTTCCAACTAAACACCGACGGCTCAAACTTCCAGGTTCGCCATCTCTTCACCGGCACCGAAGGAGCCAATCCAAACCATGTGCTTTTTGGCCAAGACGGGTTGATCTACGGAACCACAATATCTGGCGGACTGAACAACACCGGTGTCGTCTTCGAATACGATCCATACAACCCCTTTATTTTCGTTCGGTTTAACTTTGATCCTCTGACCTCCACCGGTCAGAACTACAGTGGGAACTACCCCACAAGCTTAAGCCAAACAAGCAACGGTGTTATTCTCATAACAATGGCCTCAGGCGGAGAATACGGAAGTGGCACCATTCTGTTGAGTGATTTTACTGGTTTCTTTAGTCTGTTCTATGCATTCTCCCCCCTCGATATCCATGGGGATAACAGCGATGGAGCAGGGCCAACAAGCCTTCTGCAAGGCAGCGATGGCTATTTGTATGGAACGACACAGTATGGCGGGGCTAATGGCAAGGGTACCGTTTTCAAGTTCATCACCATTCCGGGGCCGACTATTCTCCATAACTTCACGGGTTCCGACGGGGCTTTCCCTACACACCTCATTCAAGGGGTAAACGGTAAGCTCTTTGGCACGACGGTATCCGGGGGCACGTATAGTGGAGGCGTGACCTTTGCGCTCGACCCTTATGGGATATCCTTCGACATCCTTCACCACTTCGCTCTTACAGGGCCGGACGGTGCCGATCCAGAAGCGTTAATTCAAGGCAGCGATGGCTGCCTCTACGGCGAATGCGAGTTTCTGAGAGATAGAGATTCGGGAAATATCTATCGCATCGGACCAAAGCTCAACTTCATTTCGCCTAACATGTTCTTTGCCGGTTCCGACACCTCTCCTCTCGTCGCAGTCGGCTCCGGCTTTGCTCAAAACGACGTTTTACTGTGGGATAACATCCCCATTCAGCCGGAAGCAGTCTCGGATGACGGCACCCAAATGTTGGTTATGATTCCGGCCGCCCTGCTGGCGGTGCCGGGCACGAATCCGGTGCAAATCTACGATCCTAACATCGGAGTCGTCACCCATCCACCCGATCCGTGCTTCGTGCTTCCCGGAGGCGGAACACCTCGTATCCTACTTCATGTTCGAAGGGTAATACGGGGTTACGTCCCGGCCTCCCATCCAGAGAAAGGGGTTCTTGTATCCCTTTTCGTTTCCAACGTAGGCAACGGGACGGCATATAACACCAAGCTACCTGCAGTTCAATTGACCGATAAGAACAAAGCCGCTTTCTCTCCCCTCAACCCCTTGCCGATCTTCGTGGGGAACTTGCCTCCCGGCTCCAGCACCTCGGTCACCCTGTTCTTCCCATCCAACGTCGTCTCTGGGCCGGCGGTACTGTTAATAAAAGGAACCTTCTACAACGGCAGCTTCGGAGGTACCTTCAAAATAAATGTGCCATAAGCCCCTACACTAAGGCCGCGAGTCGGCACATCCGAAACATCAAGAGGGTGGCAAGCAAGTTGCCGCCCTCTTTGGCCTGCCTCTGGAATAAACCGGCCGGCGCCAACGTCTGTCGGGAACTTAGAATTGTCTAAGATTAGGCCGAAAAGGCGTGAATGAGACCAAACCCTTCGGTATACTTTGATAGCAAATCAAAGAGAGAGGATGATACCCTGTATGAACTGGCTGCAAGCAGCGTTACTCGGCTTGCTACAAGGCCTCACCGAATTCCTGCCCGTTAGCAGCACGGCGCACATGGACATCGCATCCCGACTGATGTTAGGCCATGATGTTGGCTCGGCCTTCTCCGCGGTCGTACAGCTCGGCCCCATTGCGGCCATCATCATCTACTTTTGGAACGACATCGTGCGCTACCTACGCGGCATCGTGCGGACGCGCTCTCCCTTCAATATTCCCCCTAACGACACCGATGCACGCCTGGGCTGGTATGTTGTGTTTGGCACCCTCCCCTTGGCTATCTTCGGTCTACTGTTGGAGAAGAAAATTGACACCACCTTCAGACGATTCGATGTGGTAGCTGTTGCCCTTATTGTGCTAGCAGTTATCATGCTGGCCGCCGAGATTGTGGGTAAACGTAAGAAGGACTTGGAGCACCTTAGCTTCCTCGATAGCCAGGTCATTGGGTGGGCCCAAGTGCTTGCCCTTGTTCCAGGCGCCTCTCGCTCCGGAACCACTATTACCGCAGGTCTCTTTCGCGATCTCGACCATGAAAGCGCCACCCACTTCAGCTTCCTCCTCTCCATTCCTGCCATCACTGCAGCCGGCCTCTATAAGCTGAGCAAAACCGCTCTCTTTGTATTTAAACCCTCCGCATTTTCCCCCAACGAAGCCCATCGGCTCATGCCGTTTCATGTTGGCCCCCCCACTTTCGCCGAGCTGGGAATGTTTCTCTTCGCAGCACTGGTTGCAGGTATCTTTGCCTACATCGTCACAAAATGGTTTATGGGCTACATGCGTTTCCACAATACCTTTATCTTCATCGCCTATCGCATTCTTCTTGGTGTGCTGATCCTCGCCCTTCTAAAGGCGGGAGTTCTCCACGAACATACCCCCAACCATCTCGCTAAAGTGCCCAACCACGTGCTCTTATCGAAAAGGGAATAGCCTATGGACGTGCAAGAGTGCGACCTCCTCATCTTCGGTGCAAGCACCGGCGGCACTGCAGCCGCCATGGCGGCCGCAGAGTGCGGTTTAAATACCTGGCTTGTCGAGCCTTCCACCTGGATCGGCGGACAACTGACGGCACAGGGCGTCTCGACCCCCGATGAAAATGCCTTCATCGAGACCTTTCCTCCCTCCCGTAGATACGCCTGGTTCCGCGCCTCCGTCCGAGACTACTATCGAAGCCTCTACAAACTCAGCCCCATCGGTAAGGCCATGGACCCCTTTAACCCCGGACGATGTTGGGTAAGCAGGCTCTCGTTTGAACCTAAAGTAGGCCAACGAATACTTTACGAGCGCCTTCACTCTCTCGAGGAAAACGGCAACCTCCATATTCTGCTGAACGCTCGCTGCCTTCGGTGTGACATGAACACCGATGGGCGCATGCTCGAGAGGGTTATCTTCTCCGTTGAAGGGAGGATATTGGCCTTTCGCCCACGTTACGTGCTGGATGCTACCGACACGGGGGATTTACTTCCACTTTGCGGAAAAGAGGGAGTAGACTGGGTCGTCGGCGCAGAAAGCCGAGAACAAACGGGCGAGCCGGACGCTCCGCCAAGCCCGCGCTCCGACTGGGTTCAGCCCTTCACCTTTCCATTTGCCATCGAATGGTCCCCCGAGACAAGGGAACAGAACTGTATTGCGCCGCCACCAGACTATGAAGAGCTGAAACAGCTTCAGAATTACAGCCTTGTGGATGGAGCCATTACCGGACTTTTCAGTGGCAACTACCCCTGGTGGAGCTATCGGAGAATCCTTGCGGCAGAAAACTTCGATGATCCCCGTATTCCCCACGATGTCTCCATGATCAACACTGCCAGCAACGACTTCTATGGCGGCAACATCATCGGCGCCAACGCTGGAGATGAGAATCGGATACGCCACACGCTTGCGCGCGCACGCCGTGCCTCCGTCGGTTATCTCTACTGGCTCCAAAACGAGTGTCCTCGTGAGGATGACCCCAACCAGCATGGCTACCCGGAGTTTCGCCTACGGAAAGACTATTTCGACACCGAAGATGGCTGCGCTCCAAGTCCCTACATTCGAGAGTCCCGACGCATCCTATCGGTAGACACCGTGCGCGAGCAGGATATCGTGGTGCGCGATTTTCAAGGGCATATCTGCCGGGGGGAGCAGGCACGAGCGGTCTTCATGCCGGACACGATCGGCATCGGTCACTACGCGCTCGATATCCACAAAAATGCTCACGGGGAACCATCTGCCTATGTTCCTACCCGTCCGTTCCAAATACCCCTGCGCATTCTCATTCCAAGGCGTTGGGAAAATCTTTTGCCCGCCGGCAAAAACGCGGGTCTGACACATCTTACCAATGGAGCTTATCGCCTACACCCCATCGAATGGTGTATCGGTGAGGCCGCCGGCATCCTCGTTGCATACTGCATCGCCACAAACGCTAAACCGCGTGAAATCTACTCCGTCCCATCAGCGCTCTCCAAGTTTCAGGCAAAACTTCTAGACGAGGGGCTTGTGCTGCATTGGTATACCGATGTGCCGCCGCATCATCCCTCTTTCTATGCCCTACAGCGATTAGCCTGTAGAGGAATAGGACTCGGCAAAGAGACCGACCTGCTCTTCCGCCCAAAGGAGCCGATGCAGCCAGAGGATTGGGGCAGTTGGCGCGCTTTGTTGGGTTTACCGGCACAAGAAATGCCGAGAACGGTGCATCGTGCCGAGGCGGTGCATTGGCTTGCACAGGAATTAAACGAGGCATAAAAACAACGCCCTCCTCTTCAATGAAGAGGAGGGCGTGTTCTTGTGAGCCTCGGGTTTAGTAGCGACGTGCTGGGCGCGGACGAGCCTCGTTAACGGTCAACGTTCTTCCGCCCATTGTCGTACCATTCAGCATGTTGATGGCCGCATCGGCCTCGGCATCGGTGCTCATCTCAACGAAGCCGAAACCTTTGGCCTGCCCGGTGTAGCGGTCCGACACCAAGGTCACCTCTTTCACCGTACCTGCTGACGAGAAGAGAGCCTCCACATCCCGCTCGGTGGCGGAATAGGGCAGGCCTCCCACATAGATGCGCTTAGACATTCTTCACTCCTTC
>NZ_DATGLN010000023.1:0-9355 GCF_035294165.1 Chthonomonas sp. | reverse complement strand
GCTCGAGCAGCATAATGAGAGGCTTGAGGAGCTTATTCTGCGCATGGAAAGGCAACTCTCTGCCGCTAACGTGCCTTACGATGCCCCGCAAGAGGTAGCTCCGTGCTGCTGCCATTGCCATGAAGGAGAGCGAAACGAGCCGTGATCGCCTTCCATACCGAATTATTGAGCTGGAGGTTGATGTAATGTCTCGCGCGGATCGGCACCTGTTGCAACGTATATCTGCGTGGCGCCAAGGAAAGGGGCTACTGAGCCTTTTCTTTCTCCTGCCGCTTCCGCTGTTGGCAATTGGCAGCTCCCTATTTTTTCTGTACGCTCATCGTCTCCACTCCGAAGATACTATCGCTCCAGGCGTTCATCTCTTTACGTTAGACCTTGGCGGCAAGACACCGGAGACGGCAAGAGACGCGATACTGCAGTGGGCGCAGGATAGGTGCGCAACGCTCTTTGCTTTGCATGCGCAGGGGATAGCCAATAGCCCGTCGGTCTCGATGCGGGCAAGAACACTAGGGCTTGGCATTGATGTCGACTCTACGCTCCAAACTGCCGAGCAGGCTGGACAAACAGGATGGCTATCTAAAATAGTCTCTCTTGTAAGGCCATCCAAATCGGACACCCCTATTACACCCACGATCACGGTTGACCAGAAGCAGCTTCACGAGGCGCTGACTCACGTGGCGCATCTCACGCAAGTTCCGGCCATCAATGCGAAGATCGTGCTGCTTCCGAAGGGAGGTTTTGGGCTAAAACATGAGGTGCCGGGGCGAGCCATAGATGTAGACGCAGCGGCGCCAATCGTCACACATGCTTGGCAACAGTTCAATACGCCATCTTCTTCAAGCGCAGGTACGACAGGTGGAAGGGGTGCGACAACAACAGGAAACACCGGCAGTCTGCTCGATCTCAACCTACCTACTCAGGCGGTACAGCCGCGCATCACCTATGACCTCTTACACACTATAGATGGAAAGCTCTCGTCTTATAGCACCTGGTACGCTGAGGGGAAGCGGGGACATAACATTGAGGTGGCTACCGAAAAGATAGATGGAACCCTATTATTGCCCGGCCAAATCTTTTCTTTTAACGAGACGGTGGGGCCTCGCGTGCTGTCCAGTGGTTTCGATGTGGCCCCGGTTATTATTCATGGGCAGTTGCAACCGGGGGTGGGGGGCGGAATCTGCCAGGTATCGGGCACCCTTTACAATGCCGCCTTGAAGGCCGGGTTAAAAACTGTGCTTCGCAATCACCACTCGTTTCCCGTTTCCGATGGGGGCATTCCCACCGGTCGCGATGCGACCGTCGCCTATGGGGAGCTAGATATGCGCTTCCAGAACAGTTTGCCCTATCCCGTCTACATCATCGGACGGGCGCATGGAGGCTTACTGACTTTCGATATTTTTGGGCATGTCGATCCGAATCGCAAAGTGGAACTCGTGCGTGGGCGCCTTCATGAAGGCGATGTGCCCGTAGAGATTATTCATGATCCCAAGCTGCCTCCGGGACGTCGGATTGTGGAACAGGAGGGGCGCCCGGATGTGCGCACCGTGTGGTACCAGATCATCCGTGTAGATGGCAAGGTGGTGAGTCGGGATGTGATTCCATCACACTACGAAGCGCAGCCGGAGATCGTGCGCGTTGGCGTGAGAGTGCAGCCCGCTCCACCCCCTGTACGGCGTCCACCATCCACACAGCCTGCTCAACTTCCTACGCCACCCTAACCCCATCCGCTTGTCCTCGCGGACGGCAACGCAGCGGTCTTAGTGGTCTTCCCTCTCCCTGTAGGGTGGGGCGCCCTGGCCAGAAAATCTCGCTATTTTCTGGGGACTCCTGTGTCGGTCTTGAAGAGTCCGTGAAATAGACGCCTGTCATTTCGAGCGGAGGGCGAGATGAACCACTGTCATTTCGAGCCGATGATACAACTGTCATTTCGAGCCGCAGGCGAGAAATCTTAAGTTTCACTTCCCACAAGCTCTGAGGAATAGGGATGAGGCTGCCAATCTCACGGTTCTAGAGGCAGTTTACTAAGCAAGCCTATCTCATTCGCCCCCCTATCCCGTTCTTTCCCCCGATTCGGGAGGTGCTAGCGCACGGCGATGCAGCGGCCAGAGAAAAAGACGCCTAAGGGAATAAAACAGGCCGCTGAGGGGGAGGGCGTCGGCCTTGAAGTGCCGGTGAGATAGACGCCTGTCATTTCGAGCCGAAGGCGAGATGAACCACTGTCATTTCGAGCCGAAGGCGAGAAATCTTGAGTTTCCATTCCCACCAGTTCTGAGGACGAGGCGTCGGGCTTGAGGGGGAGGACGTCGACCTTGATGGGCGGGGGTGAGGGCTGTAGAGGCGGACAGCAATGCAGCGGCCAGAGAAAAGACGCCTAAGGGAATAAAACAGGCCGCAGAGGTGCTTGGTTAGTTTTGAATGAAGAGAGGGGGCTGGTGTAGTAAGTTGCCCATTCTAGAGCCAATTAGCAAGACATGCCAACGGGAAACAAGCTTCCCTTTCTGAACAAAGCGATAGCAAACCGGAGGTCCCTCGCCCGTCGCAAGATGGGTGCGACCTGACATCAAGGCGCCGCACTCCGCACCACCAAGAGAGGCTTAACGTAGTAAAACTCTACCTTGCGGCAAATAACCAAAAACTTAGGTACATTATCACCCTAGGCCTTAATGCTATGAGGAGTTCACCATGGAAGATGAGGTGTTGCTGCAAGTAAATGACTTGCGTAAGACTTACGACGATGTTACGGCCGTGGACGGAGTGAGCTTTACCATTAAAAAGGGCGAGATATTCGGCCTTCTGGGACCTAATGGTGCCGGCAAAACCACCACCATCCACATTCTCGCCGGTATCTTGCCTCCTACCTCCGGATGGATTCTTTTTGAAAGTGTGCCCTACCGATCCACTCCAGAAGAGCGCAGTCGGTTTGGGGTGGTTCCACAGGAGTTGGCCATCTATGCCAAACTCACCGGAAGAGAGAACCTTTTCTTCTTCGGCAGGCTCTATGGTCTGCATGGTGCGATGCTCACTCGCCGCGTGGCCGAGGTGCTTGAGCTTGTTGGCCTTTCCGAGCATGCCGACCGTCTTGTGGAAAAATACTCCGGCGGCATGAAACGTCGTCTCAATCTAGCCGCAGGGCTTCTACATGCGCCCCAACTCTTACTGCTAGATGAACCCACCGTTGGAGTCGATCCGCAGTCGCGCAATCATATCTTTGAGGGAATCCGTGCCCTGAATCGAAACGGCCTCACCATTCTCTACACCAGCCACTATATGGAGGAGGTTCAGTTGCTTTGCGACCGTGTAGGCATTATAGATAGAGGTAAGCTCATCGCCTGCGACACCGTAGCCAACCTTATCGCCCGCCAAGGTGGCTCTACCATCGAGTTGGTGATCGAGGGGAAAGAGGCCGGCCTGGGGGCTCAGCAGAGCGAGGACGAACTGAAATCAGCTCTTGCCTCGGTTCCCCTTGTGGACGCCATTGAAATAAAGGAAGGCTCGCAGGAAGCCCCTGGACAACATGTCATCACGGTATATAGTGCAAAACCCTATCACGCTCTGCCTGAGCTAGTACGTCTTCTAAACTCCTATCATCTTCCCATCGTCTCTATCAACATCAAACAACCCACCTTAGAGGACGTATTTCTTTCTCTTACCGGCAAGCATTTGCGAGATTAGGCACAGCAACGGCAATTATCACATTCAAATCCAAAGTCCTGCAGAGTGCGTAAGCGTGTTTCTAGCTTCTACCCCCACTTTCTGGAGAGAGGAGAACGATAAGTTCCTAACGGTTCCTTTGACTACCGATTCCTTAATGAATCTTTCAAAAATCTGGGCGTTTAGAATGCGCTGCTATATCCAAAAATCTCTTCGATTTTTTAAATCCTCTCCTGCTTGCACTTTTGTAGGGGGAAGCTTGACACACTTTGCTATACTGCTCTAAAACGAAAGACCAACCACAACCGCCCCCTTTCTTTCTAATAGGGGGAAAGGGCGGGATAGGGGGCGAACAAGACCGGCTTGCTTTATTAACTGCCTCTAGAACCGTGAAGCTGGCAGTCTCTGTAGCCCCTCACCCTTATCCCTCAGAACTGGTGGGAATGGAAGCTTAAGATTTCTCGCCTTCGGCTCGAAATGACAGTGGTTCATCCTTTTACCCAACGAAGCGAGGAGAGTGGGTAAAATGTTGCAGTTATTGCGAGAGGAGGTAGTCCGATGCGGATCGTGTCGTTGTTGCCGAGTGCCACGGAGATCATCTGTGCGCTTGGATTGGGGGACCAGTTGGTAGGAGTAACGCATGAGTGCGACTATCCGCCGTTTGTACAGCAGTTGCCGAAGGTCACCAAAACGCTAATCCCCCATAACGCCACCAGCGCCGAGATAGATGCGTTGGTGCGAGAGCGCCTTAAAACGGATAAGGCCCTCTATACCCTGAACATGGAGGTGTTGGAGCAACTGCGTCCCGACCTCATCATTACACAGGCCTTATGCGATGTATGTGCCGTGGCGGAGGCGGAGGTGCGTGCGGCGGCGTGCCAGTTGCCGGGAGCGCCCCGCGTGGTCAACCTGGAGCCGATGTGCTTGGAAGACCTATATGAGGCCATTCGTAGCGTGGGGGAAGCCACAGGGCACGAGGAGGCAGCCGAGCGGCTTATCCGTTCTCTTAGGGCGCATGTGGCGGCGGTAAAGGAGAGGACGGAACGCATCGCCTATAAACCGCGAGTAACGCTTCTAGAATGGATCGATCCTCCTTTTACCTGTGGGCACTGGAGCCCCGAACTCGTTGCGCTTGCCGGAGGCATCGAGGGTATTGGAAAGGCGGGTGTCCCTTCGCGCACCATGCATTGGGAGGAGCTGCTCCATTGGCAGCCCGAGGTGCTTGTGATCGCCTGTTGTGGGTATACCGTCGAGCGGACGCTTCAAGACATGCCCCTTCTAGAGGCCCGACCCCATTGGCAGGAGCTGCCTTGTGTACGTTCGGGGCGGGTATATATTATCAACGGTTCGCATTACTTCAGCCGCCCCGGCCCGCGGCTTGTGGATAGCCTAGAGATTTTAGCGCATACGCTCCATCCGGACATGCACCCTTTGCCGGAGGGATTGCCTCCGGCTCTGCAGTGGCGGGCACCCGCCCTTAGCTACTTACCGTGATAGACCAATAGATGATATCTATGGCATCGTTCTTGGTGCCGGCCGGGTAGACATCGCCGGCCGGCTCCGGGGAGAGCAGCGTGGTGGTATCTTGGGAAGTGTAGGTGCGATTTTGGCTTAGGTCAATGGTGAGGAAACTACTCTCTTGGGCAGGATCGAGCGTATTGCCCATAGCATCTACCTCTTTCACACCGCTGGAGTTTTGGTCGGTCGGCACATAGTTGGTGGCCACGATGTTCACCTGGATATAGCGGATGGCTGCCGCCTCCCGTGCCTTTTGGTTTGGATCGGAAGTGTCGGTGATGAGTTGAGAGAGCTGAAGCTGAAAAGAGAGTGAGGAGGCACCCACGATATCTTGAGGATTGGTGAGATCGGGCAGAGTATACTGGGCGGGCATGCCCTGGTAAACGGCGGAGTTAGGGATATTGGGGTCGCCGGGGAAGTGGTAGACGCCGATGCTACCGGGCTGATGCTGGTTATAGAGCACGTAGTCTGTAAGGCCGTAGTCGGGCGGGTTGCCAAGGCTTCCGGGCGAGCCGGTGGCGAAGCCGTTGCCGTAGCCCACAAGGCCGCCTTGACCGGGAGCATACACGGCTACCGGCCCTCGAGCGGTAAGGCTGCCCGTAGCCCCATAGCGATTGATGAGGAAGAAATAGTAGAAGGCGGGGTTCATGGGGCCGGCGAAACGCATGGTGACCGTGAGGCTTTTACCCCCTACGGCCCCTGTGCCCGGCACGGGGGCAGCACAGCCACCGGCGGCGAGGGCAATGCCGCCTCCTAGAAGCGTTTTAAGAAAATCTCTTCGTTCCATTAGGGACTTCCCACCTCCGATAGGTGCGTCGGGTCGCTTTCCTCCGTTTGGGGCACGCGATAACTTATAATACTACTTACTCCCGGTTCGCGCATCGTGACACCGTACCATGTCGGGGCCGCCTCCATTGTGACGGGGTTATGGGTGATCACTAAAAACTGACTTCGTTCGCTGAATTCGCGCACAAGCCGAACAAACTTCTCCACGTTGGCGCCATCAAGAGGTGCATCTACCTCGTCGAGGATAACAAAGGGGCTGGGCCGCACAGATAAAAAGGCAAAAAGCAAGGCTGTAGCGGTTAGTGCGCGCTCCCCGCCGGAGAGAAGGGCAAGGCTTTGCGCCTTTTTGCCGGGAGGTTGGGCGATGATCTCGATGCCGGTTTCCAGCAGATCATCGGGGTTTGTAAGCAGTAATCGTGCGCTCCCTCCGCCGAAAAGGCGCTTAAAGAGCCGGTCGAACTCTTCGCGCACGGCCTCGAAGGTTTGCAGAAAGATGTCGCGAGTGCTGGCATCTATCTCGGCGATGGTGGTCAGCAGTCCTTCACGGCTTTTCTCTAAATCGGCCTGTTGAGTTGCCAAAAAGTCGCAGCGTTCCGTAAGCCGCTCGAACTCCTCGATGGCCCCCGTGTTCACGTGGCCCATCGCCCGTATTTCACGGCGAAGGCGTGCCACTTCCCGCGCGGTATTGTCGTCAACGGCCACGGTTTCTTGGTGTTGGAGGGCCTCTTCCAGCGGGAGATTGTACTCTTGCAAAAGCCTTTCGGCAGCTTGAGACAGTTGCATTTCGAGGCGGGCGACGCGCAGTTCCGTTTCATGCAGGTGCGCCGTGATCTCTCGATGACGTTGAGCCGCCTCCCGAAGCGCCTCGTTGGTTTTGGTGTGGGCGTCGAGTTTGTGCTGGCGATTAGCGAGATTCTGCTGCACCGCCTGTTCGGCCTCTTGCAGTTGGCGCAGGGTGTGTTGCAGTTGTTCGGCCAGGCGCGTCTTCTCCTCCGCCACCTGGGCTTCTTCCTGCTGTACCCGAGCATGCAGGCTTTTGCGTTGCTCCATGCGGCGCTGCAACTCCTCAAGCGCCTGCCGATTCTCCTGATGTGAGCGCCTTAGCCCTTGAAGCTGGGTGCGAAGTTCGGTGGTTTCTACCTCTAGGCGAGCGGCGTTGCTGCGAAGGGCATCGCGCTGTGCAGTGCGGGTTTCGGCCTCTTGCTGAAGCGCTATGAGAGCATTTTCGGCATCTGCATCGTCCTCGTGGCGAGAGAGGATGAGGTTTTCAAGTCGTTCCTGCTCTTTTTTCAGCTCTGTAAGGCGGGTTTGCAGTAGCTGCTGAGCCTGTTGGTGCTCGATCTCCTGGCGTTGGAGGCGGGCAAGCTCTCTTTCAGCCGCGGCCTGGGCGCCGGCGGCAGCGGCGATGGCTTGATCGAGGTTTGCCAGCTCTTGCAGGAGGTGACTGTGCTCTTTCGCGGCCTCCTGCTGTTTATGCAGCAGCTCCTTATGTTGGGCAGCGAGCCGGTCCACCTCGGTTTGTAGGTTGGGTAGGCGATTTTTGAGGTCATCTATCTCCCCTTTACGCCCTACAAGATGGGCACCCCGCCCCTGTAGTGAGCCACCGGTAAGAGCTCCTCCCGGAGTAAGTAGCTCCCCTTCAAGGGTAACCATACGTGACCAGCCGGAAAGGCGGCGGGAGAGCGCAATGGCTTTGTCTAGGTCGCGCACAACTATCACGCGCCCCAGAAGGAGCTGAATCGCCGGAGCATAGCGTTCGTCAAAAGCGACGAGATCAGCGGCCACCCCTTCGATCCCTTCCTCTGGGGGAAGGTTGTCGAGTGGCCGGCCGGGGCGTAGCAGGGTAAGGGGCAGAAAGGTAACGCGCCCGGCTTTGTGTTGCTTCAGCCAGGCGATGCCGGCTTTGGCCTCCTCCTCGGTAGGCGTTACGATGTCTTGTAAGCTACTGCCTAAAGCGACCTCAATGGCGATGCGGTAGGGTTCGGGGACGGTGAGGAGGTCTACTACAGGGCGATAGTCACCGCGAAGGGCACCTGATCGAGCGGCTTGAAGGAGTGCCCGAACCCCATGATAGAAGCCTTCATAGCTTTCCTGCAACTCGACGAGGGTAGAGAGGCGTGCGGCCTGCTCGGAATAGGCACGCCGGGCTGCTTCCCAGCGGTTGCGGCACGCATCTACCTCGGCCTGCAGCGCTTTTTGTTTGGTTTCTAGATGCTCTTGGGTTTGATGCAGTTCGTCCCGTTGGGCTTTGCGTTGTTCTTGTTCGGCAGCAATTTGGCGCAGGCGCTCCTCGGCTTGTAGTCGTTGCTCTTGTAGAAGGGTTGCTTCCTTTAGCAGGGCTTCTTGTTGTTGGCGGGTCTCTTCAAGGCGAGCTTTCACCCCATCGAGCGCAGCGATGCGGCCGGCCCGCTCTTCGGCGCGTCGAAGTTGTTGGCTACGCCGGGCCTCCAGTTCGCGTAAAATCTCGGTAACGGTCTGCTCAATCGCCTGCAGGGCGGTGCATTCGGCGGCCCATGCTTGTTCCCTTTCCGCCAGTTCGGCTTGCAGGCGCGCGATCTCCTCGGCCTCAGAGATGATAAGATTTTGGAGCAGCTCTTTTTGTGTATCCAGATCGGCGATCTCTTGGAGGGCCTGTTCTTCGGTGCGTGCTGCGGCCCGGGCGCGCTCCTCTAAAACGGCCATGCGGCTTTGGGTGCGCTCGGTGGTGGAGAGCAGGTTTTGGTAGTTCGTTCGCGCGATCTCTAAGGCCTCTTCGGCTTGCTGTACCTGCTCCGTTAGCTCGGCAAGGTGCTGCTCAAGCTGGGCCTGCAGTGTTTCGATGCGACGCAGTTCCTCACGATCAAGTTCGTGTTCTTGGCGAATGCCGAACAGTTCATAGTCCGCCTGTTTTACCTCGGCGACGAGCAGACCGACCTCAATTTCTCGGAGGCGCTCTTGGTAGCCGAGGTAGCGACGGGCGGTGATGGCCTGACGCTCGAGGGGTTCCTTTTGGGCCTCCAGCTCGCGAAGAATATCGCGTACGCGTTGGAGGTTGGCCTCGGCCGTTTCAAGCTTGCGCAGAGCCTCTCGCTTTTTCACTCGATATTTTTTGATTCCGGCGGCCTCTTCAAACAGCTCCCGCCGATCTTCGGGGCGTGCCGAGAGGACGGCGTCTACCTCCTGTTGGCCTACGACGGCGTAGGCGCCTTTGCCGGCACCGGTATCTAAAAACAGTTCCACGATGTCTTTCAGGCGACAGGGGGCGCCATTAATGAGGTATTGGCTTTCGCCGGAGCGATAGATGCGTCGGGCGATGCTGACTTCAGAGAAGGCGATGGGCAAAAAGTGATCGGAGTTATCGAGCAGAAGGCGCACCTCTGCCATGCCGAGAGGTTTGCGTTTATCGGAGCCGCTGAAGATG
>NZ_DATGLN010000022.1:0-16369 GCF_035294165.1 Chthonomonas sp. | reverse complement strand
ATAAAAGAAAGGAGAGAGGCACAAACGCCTCTCTCCCCCATCAACCCGAAAGGAGAAAAGTAAGATGTCTGGTTCCAAGAGGCTACTGAGCCGGTTCGGCATAGCAGGGTTTTATGTGCTGTTAGGCGTTCTTATAGGGGCCTTTGGGGTAACGATGCGCAGTGCCTCCTCGCAGCCTCAGGAGGGGAGCGTCACGATGCCTAACCTCAGAACCCAATCGTTGACCATTGTGGATAGTCAAGGCCGGCCTGTAATCACTATGGGTTCTATAAAACAAGGAGAAGAGAGCACTCCGGTTCTTCAGCTTAGCTCCTGGGAAGGGAACAAGGTTCTTGTGAATGGCTTTCTTGTGGGGCAAAGTTCCGTGCTCAATCAGCTTGTTAAGAAGGCAGGGGATATGGGGAAGTATCCTCTAATTCCCTTCACGCCGTGTGTCGTGCTCGCGTATTCGCGTGTGGGCAAGCTGCCTAGTATCCTTCAGATAGGTTTTGCTGCGGATGGGAAGAGTGGGGAAGTCGTCCCCGTGATTGGAGGAGAGGATTCGAAGTACGAAAACTGGTATATCCGTCTCGAAGGGAAACATCTTCTTAGTGGGGCGGTTCCCTCGCATCTATCAAAAACGGAAAGTGAGCAACTGGGAGCATTATGGCAGAGCCTAATGGACAAATTTGCCCAAAAGGAAAACGGAGCCGAGGATGCTCCTGCAGACCCAAAGTAAATGGCATGTACTGCCCTAAGTTCCAGCAGATGGGCATAAAGGAAGGAGAGGGGATGCCATAAACCATTATGGGGACGTGCTGGGTAATGAGGGGGTGATAACGGACGGGAGTGGGAACGTGCTGTCGAGTAATGAGGGGAAGGGCGTCGGCCTTGAGTATGATAGCTTTGGCGTAGCTATGTTCACGAGCGGGACTGCGCAGACCCCTTATCGTCCTGCAGGGTTGGTGTTAGATACGGAGGGTTTGGACTTCAGCGGCCCTCCTGTGGCCTGCCCGCTGTATGCCAATAGGGCGCTGGCTCTGTCGGAAGAACAGTGCGGAGGAGGACCACCAGGACAACCCGTTTTTGTTATCCCTATCATCTGTACAATCGCCTGTATAGGCTTCGCTATTGACATTATCACTTGCTGGCCTATAGCTAAGAAAAAGTGCAAGAAGAAAAAAGGAGTTGAATACTTCAAATGCATGTACAATGAGCTGGCTAGGTGTGCCTGTTGGAACAAAAAACATCCTTTGGATGTCGCAGCCTGCCTTGCATGCGCAGCCTGCGTAGTTCATGTTGTGCCTGTTCCCATTCCTGTTCCACACCCCGTTCCAGCCATTTAGCTCAAACGGACTCTATTCTTGCTATGCCTGTTTATTAGGCCAAAACCTCCCACTAGGGTAAGCTCTAGTGGGAGGTGGAATATCCTTTAAGGAAGGAGACATCAGTGATGTGGACAATACTTCTGTGGGTTCTAAAGTGGTTCGTGCTTGTGTTTGTCTTAGGTTTTGGTCTTGCAAATCACGTGCACTGCAATTTTGAGTCTTGGAGGCGGCGTTTTTTAGAATTGGTGAAGTTATTATCTGTAATCATACTCCTGTCGGCACTGCTCTACAGATTTCCTATTCTTCTAGAGCCAGGAGAGATTCTACAAAAGCTAGCCCGATTTATGATGGCAGTGATGTGGTATTATGTTGTTGGCATGATCGAGATGTTTGTTATCTGTGCCTTATGGCTAGGGGTGTTCTACTATTTCATGGATCGTAAAGGTCGAGATAGAGGGTGTTGACGATCTGTTTATCGTGGCTAGACAAAAGTGTGCGCAATGTAATATAGGCTGAGGAAATAGTGGCTCCAGTGTATGCCGGCGGAGGCTGCAGCAGCCTGTTGGTGCGTCGAAATGGGGAGTACCACCATGGAGATGTGCTGGGCAATAAGGGGGTGATAACGGACGGGAGTGGGAACGTGCTGTCGAGCAATGTGTACGATGCGTTCGGTGTAAGCATGTTCACAAGTGGGAGTGCCCAAACCCCCTATCGTCCGGCAGGGTTGGTATTAGATGTGGAGGGCTTGGACTTCAGCGGCCCTCCTGTGGCCTGCCCGTTGTATGCCAACAGGGCGCTGGCTCTGTCGGAAGAACAGTGCGGAGGAAAGCCGCCACAAAAGAGACCCAATCCACCTTCTTCTCCACTTGGTTTGCTCCCCATCTTGCTGTGTCTACCCGTTTGTTGGCCGGTTGCCCGGCGAATTCCTAGTTGTTGGGCATGGGCAAATAAAGTCTGTGCGGGTAAACACGGGAAGGAGAAGGCCGCATGTATCGCAGGGGCACTCGCTTTTTGCTTATGTGGTGACTCAGAGGAGAACACAGAATGCATCGAATGTGGCCTGTGTCTTGTAGGGGGAACTATTATCGAGCCATAAACAATAGGAGGCCCAGTTTCTCCAAATCTACCGGTAAAGCTGGGCTTTTCTTTAGCATGAGAGGGATGAGGCTATGTTTGGAAAGGGTCTGAAACGAATTCTAAAGTGGTTGTGGCAAAGTGCGATGTTTGCTTTCTATACGACCAGTCTAGCCATTCATGCGGTAGATAACAGACATGGGGACACTCTAAGCAAGAAACTGGCTCGGGTTTGGTACAGCAACCTTAAGATAGGTCTGCTTCAATTGGTCAGTGCCTTTTTATGCTATGCCCACTGGCGTGTTCTCCGGCATGATCGAGGGACGATTGTGCTGCAAATTACGGGGTGCATTCCCTACGCGAAGCAAGGCTTGCTGATCCTCTTCTTGGGCCTTTGGGCAACCCTTGTCATCATGGCGCTACATCGGCAAAAAGAGTAGACTGTGTAGAAACTCGGCTTGACACAGAAAGACGGTGACTTTGTGACATTCTGCATAGTCTAAAGACCGGCGGCTTTTTGCGGCAGGGTAGGTACAAGGTCTACCCTCAACTTGGATACGGTTTGAACAACGAAACGCTGGAATCCACCCGGTAAATGTGGAAAAAAGTTGCCTTGGTAGGAGAAAACTATGCTCTTTAGAAAGGGTTACATTCCTTGGTTTTGGCTGATAAGCTTGGCCTCTTTGGGGGTACAGAAGCCGGCGAAGCAGCATTGCCTATCCTGCTACTCTTTCCTCGCCTATCCTTCCCCAAACGGGCAATACATCGCGGTGGAGAATAACAATGGCCAAATAGCTCTCTATAACCGCATCGGTCGCCTGCTCTATCGCTTTCCCTCTCAGTTCTCCTTCTTTCCTGCCAACTTCACCCCTTGGGGGCAGCAAAGTCACTTCCTTTACCTATTGGTAGGCGACCATAATGTAAAACAAGTTGCCCGCTTCAACGTGTTCACGAAACGATACCACTTTGTGGAGACGGGCGGGTTTTTAACAGCGAAACTCGTTCCGTCTCCTAATGGGCGCTATATCGCTCTGGATGTAAATCTTCCAAACACTAGTCGAGCTCTCCTAGGGATTTGGGACACCTTGGCGCAGAAGCCACACCAACAGGTGCTTCTCTATCCTTTCCGTCTTGATGTAGAGAAGTTTGCTTGGGTAACGGATAGGCTCCTGTTCGTCAATACGAATGGATTGGATTTGGAAGTAGATGCGCATAGCCGACCGTCTCAGGCAGCTTATATGGGGCGGGATGAGGATTTTCTGCTAGATAGGCGGCTAATGACAAGTAGACAGTTGCCTTTGCCATTTCGCATTACACAATTGGCGCCCTATGCCGATGCCTCAGGGCGTATTGTGGTTCTAGCGCGTCAGCGGCAGAGTGGTTTAATGGCTGTGGTCAGTATAGACCCTGCTACCGGGGCGAGCCATGTAGAGAAGGAGTTGCCTGCCTCAACAAAGTCTCCTTGGCTGTTAACCTGGTCTTCTCCACAGCGGGTGTATGTATGGCGTTGGCGTCAGGCAGGAGAGATAGAGGTGTATGTCTATCGAAGTTTGGCAAGGCCTCATGTGGGGGCGTTGCAGGTGGTGAAAGTGCCGATGTCCATTTCGTTTGTGGCAGACAGTGCTGGTCGTGTTTGGGGCTATGATGGGAAAAGGCTACGGTTCGTTCAACTGCCCTTGAAGTGAGAGCGGGAGGCAGGTAACACGATCGGAGCGGTGCCACAGGGCAGGGGCACGCTGCGCTCTGCCCTGCACTATAACCAAGCCTTGCGTAGATTATCCACCGTGCGCTTGAGAATAGGCCACTATATCGCCTAGAACTTGCTGGATAAAGAGAGGAAGATGCGACGGCCTTGTTGGAAGCGGGTACCGCTAAAGCCCGATTGAAAGTTGATGACGCTGCGGCTATCAAAAACGTTCTCGATATCGAGGTTAAGCGCCCCCAAGCTTTTGAGGAAACGGGAGCCGGTGGAGAGATGCAGGTCTAACTCGCTGTTGGGCGTTCGGAAAGGACTGGGGGGCACAATGCTGCTGGCGAGGCCGCTGCCGTAGGTAAAGACGAAAGAGACGTTGGCCTGGTTTTTCCAAGTATAGCCAAACCCTGCCCCCACGGTGTTGCGTTGGTCGTGATCGTTAAAGAAGGGCGCAGGTGCACCCGTGTTGTCGAAGCCGGCAGGCGAGGCGATAGAGTAGGTGTAGTTTACAAACCCATCAAGGCCTATGCCGTTGGGCGGGGTGAGATCGTAGCTGAATTCAACACCGTGTACCCCGCCGATCTGGAAGTTGACGGCGGAGTAAAGCCCGATTTGGCTACCGGGGATAAGCAGACCGGTATCCACCTGGTTGCGGATGTCTTTAACGTAGTAGGCGAGTTTCACCGTTTGATCTCGGCCGATCAGCCGTTGAACGCTGATATCGTACTGGTTTAAGGTCTCCGGCTGAATGGGGGCGCCCACAATGCTGCCTTGGGCAAGCGGCGGTGTGTTAAAGAGGCGGTTATAAGACCATCGTATCGAGGTGAACCGATCGGGATTGTAGGCGAAGTTGAGACGGGGACAGAGCGAGTTAGTGTCCACAACGGGTTGCCCCAAGTTCTGCCCCTGCCGAAACCAGTCGAAGCGAAGGCCATAGTTAAAGGTAAAACGGGAAGAGAATTTCCAGGTGTCTTGAATGTAAGCGGCGCGATAGAAGCCGGAGCGATGAACGTTCAGCGTTGGCACCGTGCTGCTGGTGGGTACATAAACGGGATTGCCGTAGACGTCGGTGACATAAACGGGCTTTCCGCTTGAATCGAATAGCAGGTGCCCCTGGGCGTCGGTCGCCTGTTTGGGGGCACCAGGAGGGGCGAGAGCCGGGTCTACAACCGCGAGATCGTCTAGGGCGAGCTGGCTGGCCGGAATGATCTGATACGACTCGTTGCCGATCTGCGTATCGTTGAGAATGCCAAACTTGATCTCATGGTTTTTTCGAGGGAGCGTAACGGCCGCATAGATTTGAGAGTGATGCACGTTCCGAATGGCGGTTGGGTTGTACTCTATGGAGTTATCTACGGGTAGGTTAAGCACATCTACCGGCGGATTATGGTTGGTGAGATCGGCGCCGGCATGGAGAAAGGTAACGGCAAAGAGCAGGGAGTCGGTGCGATTAAGCTGACGCTGCCATGAGAGCGTGGAATATTCGTTAACCTCTCTTTGGTCAATATCCATATGCTCGGCCTGTTGGGAGGGCAGCACGATGGGAGCCGCACCAAGCCCATTTGGGTTCACAATGTTAATAGAGGGAATGGAACCGTCGCGGTTGCGCAGGCCGAGAAAGCCAAAACCTTCCCCTGCAAGGGCGAACGAGTCGGGAAGGCCGGTACGGTTATTGATCTGATAGGTGTCTGGCGACTGGTTGAGGGTGAGGATGAGGGTGTCTTTGGGGCTTGGCCGAAAACGCAGTTTGGCGAACTCGTTTACGCTGGAACCGGCGTTGTGGGCGGTCTGGTCATCGGGTTGTTGAGGGTCTTGCGCGTTCAGGGTGCGGGTGGCAGCGAAATCGAACACATAGTCTCCTCTCTTTCCGATAGGACCCTCTAGGTTCAGATCGCCGTTTGTAGTGGAGTAGCTGCCAGCTTGAAGGTCGTACTCCCCAACGGGTTTCCTGGCGCCGGGCAAGGTGGTGATGTTGAGAATGCCGGCCGTCTGCATGCCGAATTCGGGCGGGTAAGAGCCGGTGAGGAGCTGAAGGGTTTGAATGGTGGAGGGGACGACGACCGCACTCTGCTGCCCGGAGAGAATTTCAGGCAGGGGCACGCCATCCACCACGTAGGAGATTTCCGCATGTTCTCCGCGAATGTGCTCTTGACCGGCAGAGTCGTTAGCAACGCCGGCCTGGGTTTTTGTAATGGACTGAATGGTGGCTCCGGCTCCTCCACCAAACTGCTGAATCTGGTTATGGGTAATGGTGGCGGACTGCTCTACCTGGCGACGTTGAAGCAAGGAGGCTTTCACAACCACGAAAATATCTGCCGTGGGGGGAGACTGGTTTGACGAAGAGCGCCGAGAACTAAGCTGAAGGCACAGGCTGTGGTTCAAAAACAGGTGAATGATGGCCGCCTGTTGATGTTTGGGCACAGACGAAACCGTATGCCAGGTGCAGAGATCGAAGACCGGGGTGGCATGGCTTTTTTCCAGGAGAGAGGGAGTAAGCACGGCAGCCTGCTCGCCGTTTGAGTCTCGCTGCAGCGTAACCTCAGCGGTAGTTAGCGGTTGCCGAGTAGCCGGATTCAGCACGATGAAGCTGACATAGCGTGGAACGAAGGTTTTCGTGTTGGACGGGATAGGCGTGTTGATAAATGGCATAACGATTTTCCCCCTAATCTACCTCGAAGTGAAAATGCAGTCTGGCTGTGCTCTCTACAGGAACGCCGTTGCGTGTACCGGGTTTGAACTTCCATTGGCGTGCAGCCTCGAGGGCGAGTTGATCGAGCGTATCATGACCGGAGGATTGCACGATGCGCGCCGAGGCTACGGTGCCGTCAGGCTCTACGGTCACCTCTACGACGCACATGGCATCGAGCGGCTGATAGCGCAGGTCATCGGGAATTTGAGGTTGTGGCTCTTCGGCCAACGGAAGCGCCGGCTCGGCCAAGGTAAAGACAGGTTGCGGCGCCGGTTGTGGCTGTGGCTCTGGCTGCGGGGTTGGTTTTGCCACCGCAACCTCGGTGGGTTTTTGGGGTGTAGGCGGCGGCGTCGGCTGCTTGGGTTGTGGTTGGGGCGGTGGAGTGGGCTTGGGTTTGGGCGGCGGGGTGGGGGTCGTAAGGGGTTTAGGCACTTGCCCGGCCACGCCGGTGCCCGTATTATCCACCGTAGCCCCTCCATTCCCACTGCCACTGCCTGTGGAGGAGGCCGCGATCACTTTAGGCAGGTTAGAGGGATGCGTATGAACGGGTTGCTGTGGGTGTGCATTGGTGTGTGTCTTCTTATTTTCAAGGTGTTTTGGCGGAAGTTTTTTGGGTTGCTTCTTTTCTGCTTTTGGCTGTTGCCGCTCTTGAACCGGAGGAGGCAATTGCACCATGGTGACATGAATTAATTCACCCTCCACCTTTTTAAAGGCTCCAAACTTCGCCAGGATGGGCAGAAGCACAACGTTGATCAGGATCGAAATAATGAGTGTTTTGGTGAGCAGCGAGTTGCCTCTACGTCGGCGTCGCATTGTTATAATCTCCTCACTTTACCGCTGCAATGGCGAACTGGGTGACGCCGGCCTGACGCGCCTGATCCATCGCCTCTACCACCACTCCATGAAGCACATCCTTATCGGCATTGATGATGACGAGGTCTTTATCGGTAACGTGGAGCGCTCTTAAAGCGTCTGCAAGGCGATTAAGCGGGGTCGGGGTTGTGTTGAGGAAGGTTGCACCGTCCCTCTGAATCGTAATGGTGATGTTTTGGGAGGAGTGGTTTGAGGCCGTTGAGGCCTTCGGAAGGTTCACCGGCAGCCCCGCCTGAATGACCATGGCCAAACTGGCGACCATGAAGAAGAAGAGGAGAAACATCATTACGTCAATCATCGGAATGACGATGATCTCGGCCTCTTCCAAGGGTTTTCTGCGTGGAATCCTTACAAGCTTCCGCATGATGTACCCCCTTTCAATCCACGCGACCGGTGAGATAGTTAACCAGTTCGGCGCTATAGAACTCGAGGTCTTCGTTGATTTTGCGCACGAGGTTGCTGAAGTAGTTAAAGGCGATGAAGCCGATGACCGCCAAGGTGATGCCGGTTGCCGTGGAGATGAGGGCTTCTGCAATGCCTCCGAGAATCTGGGTGGGGTTGGAGAGGCCATGTTCCGATGCCGCGCGGAAAGAGCGAATCATGCCGGCAATGGTTCCTAACAAGCCGAGCAGAGGGGAGATGTTGACGATCGTTTTGATGACGATAAGGTTGGCTTCCAAAGCGGGTATTTCATTGGCGGCTTCTTGCTCCATCGCCATCTCGATGGCCTCCACATCACGATGGGCGTTTCTGAGACCTCGTGCGAAGATACGGCCGAGGGGAGTGCGGGTTCCTTCGCACACCGCAATAGCCCGCTTATGGGAGGGGTCTTGCCGATCGGCCTCTTTGATCAGCTCGAGCAACTCATCTCCATCAATAATGGAGCGTCGAAGCGAGATAGCTCGCTCGATGATGACGGCAATGAGCACGATGGAGGCGAGGATGAGCGGATACATCATAAAGCCTCCACCGTGAATGAACTTTAGAACCTCATTCATGGTGTTTTCCTCTCAAATGATTGTTATAAATGTTGGGATTTGAAGTAGGTATTTGCGTGTCTTCAAGGCACTCTAAGAGGAGACCTTATGCAAAGGCCGCCTACAATGCCACCAAACAGGGTTGAAGACAGAAGGAGAACGTATTTGAGGAGATTAGGCGTGAGGCGGTGAGCGAGAGGAGGTGGTTGGCGGGTAGATGAGCAAAGCGGCTACAGAGTAGATAGATGGCGACAGCGGATAGTTGTTAAGACGCTCTACAGGGTGCTGTGTAGGAAGGCTTGGAGAGAGGTTATTCGCCTGCCAAGTGCACAGAGCGCAAGGATGCGGCTGTAGTAGCGCGATCGCGGAAATATGGGGTTGGTGAGAGGATTGTTCCGAAGCGATCTGTTGGACAGCAGCCTGCCACTCCCCTTGATGTTCGTAGGCATGGGTGATCTCGCCCAGAACGGCGAGCAAAAGATAGGCTAACAGCATTAGTCGAGCTGTTTGCCGTATCCAGCGGAGATAGTTAGAACGCTTATGGCGCGATCGCCTCTGTAGCCCAGACATAAAAAGTATCCACTCCACCTTAACCTAGTATACTTGATTTCAAGAAAACTTTGTTCCCTCCAAAGGCATCACCAAAGTGGGGAGGATATTTTTCAGAAGGTCTCGCCTGGAAACATCGACGAGGTTGCCTCTCTAAGCGGGCTTTCGTATATAGACACCATACGAGCGCAGAAGCTCACGCGAATAGGGAGGGGAGAATTTTTGTTCTTCCCGAAAGTCGGCACTATAGTGCCTGTCGTAAAATGGTGACAATGCGTTCGGCTGCGCGTCCATCGCCGTAGGGGTTCACGGCGCGTGCCATTCGGGCATAGGCTTCCTGGTCGTTAAGCAACCGACTCGCCTCGGCCACGATCGTTTCGGTGTCGGTACCAACGAGGCGGTTGGTGCCGGCCTCCACGCCCTCAGGTCGTTCGGTGGTTTCTCGGAGAACAAGCACAGGCACTCCCAGCGCCGGGGCCTCCTCCTGCACACCGCCGCTATCGCTTAAAATAAGCGTTGCGCGTTTCATGAGGTGCACAAAGGGAACGTACTCCTGCGGTTCCACAAGGACTACGCCGTCAACTTCTGCAAGGACGGCTTGCAGGGTCTGCCGCACAATAGGGTTGCGATGCATGGCCACCACGATGGTGCAGTCGGGAAAGCGTTGCGCGAGCAGAGCCAAAGCGCGCGCGATTCGCTCCATAGGCGCCCCCCAATTTTCTCTGCGGTGAGCGGTCACTAAAATCAGGCGCCGGTCGCTTTCCACAATCGCCTTCAGCCGCGGGTCGTCGAACGTAGCCGGTTGGGCAGCCACAGAAAGCAGTGCGTCTATACTGGTGTTGCCCGTAACGAAGATGGTGTTAGGAGCGATGCCTTCTCGCAAGAGGTTCTGGCGAGCCTGCTCGGTGGGGGCAAAATGCCATGTGGCAAGAGGGGCGGTGAGGCGACGATTCATCTCTTCCGGAAAAGGGTCGTAGCGCTGGCCGGTACGTAGCCCGGCCTCCACATGGCCAAAGGGCACCTTATGATAGAAGGCGGCGAGAGCTGCTACAAAGGTTGTTGTGGTGTCGCCTTGGGCAAGGCAGATGTCGGCAGGATGGGAGGAAAGCTCTGCATCTAGCCCTTCAAGGGCACGTACGGTGATCTGGGCAAGGGTTTGCCCGTGCTGCATAATGGCCAGATCGCTGTCGGGCGTTATCTGAAAGACACGTAGGGCCTGTTCCATCTGTTCTCGGTGTTGGCCGGTAACCACCACACGCACGGCGAAGTCTTGTGGGTACCGTTTTAAGGCGTGAACCACCGGCGCCATCTTCACCGTATCGGGGCGCGTGCCAAACACGCAGAGCACACGTTTCGGAGCAGATGTCTTAGACATGACACTACAGATTACCTCAATTCTCCAGAAAAGCTGAGACAAGGGTGAGGACAACACATAGGGGCACGATCACCGTGCCCCTACAGACAGGCTCGTTTGGTAAGCTTTCCTTTGGAAACTCAACACAACCGCCCCCTTTGTCCATTTCGGATACAGCAAGCACCGCAGCGGCCTGAATCACTCCCTTCATCGTCTATCTCTCTGGCCGCTGCATTGCTGTCTGCAAGACGGAAAGGTCGGAATAGGGGGCGAACAAGGTAGACTTGCTCTGCAAACTAGCTCTAGAACCGTGAGATTGACAGTCTCTGCAGCCCTCCCTCTACCCCCATCAGAACTGGTGGGAAGTGAAACTTAAGATTTCTCGCCTTCGGCTCGAAATGACAGTCGTATCGCCAGCTCTTCAAGGCCGACCTCTATAAGTCCCCACCCCCCGCCCCTCAAGGCCAACGCCCTTCCCCTCCCCCTATCAGGAAGAGGGGCACCTCGCGGTGGGCGCCTCAAGGCCGACGCCCTCCCCCTCAGCGGCCAGAAAGGTTGTCTTAACCGCTTATTTCCATGGCCGCTGCATCGCCGTGCGCTAGCACCTCCCGAATCGGGGGAAAGGACGGGATAAGGGGCGAACAAGGTAGACTTGCTCTACAAACTAGCTCTAGAACCGTGAGACTGACAGCCTTTGCAGCCCTCCCTCTACCCCCCTCAGAGCTGGTGGGGATTGAAACTCAAGATTTCTCGCCTTCGGCTCGAAATGACAGGCGTCTATTTCACAAGAAATGACAGTCGTCTATCTCATCGGCTCTTCAAGGCCGATACAGGGGTCCCCAGAAAATTGCAAGATTTTCTGGGGCAGGGCACCCTCCCCCTCAAGACCGACGGTGCTGCGCACTGCGCCTTTCCCTCAAGGGTACCCCCTACAGCCCCATCTTCTCTCCTCCCCCTGCAGGGGGAGGGGAGACTAGCAAGCTAAAGGCGGTGGGCATTGACTCGAGCGAATTGGGCTTGGCATGCGGGTTACAGCGGTCGCCTTCTGCTGCGAGGTAGGCAACAGAGCCTTTGCCCTCGATAAGCTCATTCGCTAAAGCGAATAGTGTTTTACCGAGATTGTGGGTAACATACAGCATAGTTTTAGAAAATCTCTTGAGCACGGTACTACTGCTCTCAGAATGCGCCTTGTGCTAGGCGTCAAAGGTGCGAAAATATGACCCGTTTTTGGAAAACCATCGTCTTGCTTTATGCTGTGGGCGGTTTTTGGATAGGTGCCTCTCCATCCGCAATGTCCCTCCCTGGCACCGCCCCTCCCTTAAGCCCGACGCAGGGGTCCCCAGAAAATCGAAAGATTTTCTGGGGAAGGGCGCCCTTCCCCTCAAGGCCGACGCCCTTCCCCTCAGTAAAAGCGCTCCAGATGGCGCAAAGCCCCGACCCCGAACGGCTTTTTCTACAAAACCAGTTTGAAGCCGCCGCTAAGGCTTATCGGCAGGCCATCCAACGGGCTCCCCAACAGATCGGGCTGAGAATAGGGCTTGTCCGCACGCTGCTTCGCCTCGATCTTTGGGAAGATGCGATCTCGGCAGCCGAAGGGGCGATTCGCCTCGACCCCAACAACGCAGACGCCCATGGGATACTGGCCTGCGCGCTTCTTCGAGCCGGCGAGCCAGACCGTGCGCAGGGTGAGGCCGCTCGCTCGTTGCAACTCGATCCTAAAGACTATTGGGGCCTTATCGCTCAGGGGCGTTTGTATGAGTGGAACGGAGACGACGTCCAGGCACGTACCCTGCTGCTGCAAGCCACCGATATTCACCCATTATGGCCTGAGGCTTGGTACTATGTGGTGGATGAAGCGAGCAATAAAGACACCATTCGACTCAGCGACTTTGTAGACCTCGCTGCTTACCTCAGCCTTTGTCCTAAAGGGCACCCTAACACGCTGACCATGGAGGTGCTACCCTCGCATCTGCCCTTGCTACGGCGTCTCATTGACCATACTCCCTTTGAGCCGCTCTCTCCTATCTCGCAAATTCAGATGAAGACGGCGGAAACCGATGGCGGAGTTCAGTCCTTTACCGTTCCCGTGGAGTTAGTCGGCAACTATGTGGTCGTTCCGGTGCAGATCGGCGATGTTCAGGCGCGTTTAATGTTTGATACGGGCGGTGGCGCCGACATTACCCTCAACACTTCTGTGGCCGATAGACTGCAGCTGCCGCTTATCTCCCGTTCTCTTATCTATGGGGTGAACGGTAAGGAGCCTACCCGCATCTATTTGGCGCCGCGTATGCAGATGGGCCCCGAAACTTTTGCCACCATACCGATAGAGACAACCTCCAACTTGCCAGGCAACTTCGATGGCATTTTGGGGGTAAGTGCCTTCACGGATTATGTGATCACCATTGACTACACGAAAAAGACCCTCCTATTTGCCCGCGGAAAGGATGCGAAGGCACCGCCCCCTGAACCCGGTGACTATAGCGTAACCATCCCATTTCACCTTCAGGAGGGCGATATTGTGGTGCACACCCTGTTCAACACACAATCCACCTGGTCTTTGGTGGATACCGGCGCTGATGCCGAAGGGCTTGTTTCACTTCGCCTGGCGCGCCTGTTGCAGCAAAAGCTGGGGCCCAACAGCGCCAGAGAGCTTCAGATTCAGGGGCAGTTCGGCATCGGCAACAGCGACACACATCAGAAAGTGATGGTGTTTCGTGAGCCGTTAACTCTTCAAATCGAATCGCAAGAGGGCACGCGGCTTAAATGGCAGATCAATCCGGCCATTGGGGCCGATCTGCTCGATTCGCAGATAAACCCTGCAGAGGATTTTGAATTCGGTGGGCTTTTAGGCACCGGATTTGTGGCGAGCGCCAAACGTGCCACCATAGACTACCCGCATCGCCTGTTAGTTTTAGAGTATGCAAAGGGCGATTAGGCCTATTTCGGAGGCGAGACAAGCTCAATCACATAGCCATCTGGGTCTAAAATGAAAAGCTGAATGGCTCCATCGGGGCGAGGGCCGTGGCTCACGAAATGATTCCAGCCCTTCGCTTCTAGCTCCTCGCGAACTGCATAGGTGTCTTCCACTTGCAGCGCGAAATGGTGATGTCGGCGGGTGCATGGGGTAAGCTGCTTGTCTTCGATGAGGTGTAACTCTTGGTTCCCAAGGGCAAACCAGGCACCAGGGAAATTAAAGTTGGGGCGTGGAATGCGGGGTAGCCCCATCACCCGCTCATAAAAATCTACGGAGGTATCGAGGTCTTGCACATGAATGGCTACATGGTTCAGCTCGCGAATGGTAAAGCCCATGCTCTTTCTCCCTTCTAGGTGTTTAGCTTTGCAAAACCTATTCGGTGTTCTCTGCGGCTATTCCTGCTTAACCTCACGCGGGCATGTGTGCAAAGCAGATGCACGTTTGGTGGATATGCCCATCGAAAAACGAATGGTGAGTTTCCCTAAGGGCTTTCTTAAGAGGTGCCGAGGGGTAGATTGAGAGTGCGGGAAACTCTAGCTTGGTACGACGGTGATCTCTACCCCTATCTAGGGGCTTTCGCACAACAAAGATGGGCGGTAGTGGATTTGAACCACTGACCTCTTCCGTGTCAAGGAAGCGCTCTACCCCTGAGCCAACCGCCCAAACAGGGCCTATTTTACACTCCTCCCTCTACCGATGTCAAGCCATAGAGATTAAGACAAGGGCACAGTCTTTGACATAAAGAAGCGTCTTGTCGCCTTTTGAGGCTACGGAAAAACCCTCTAAGTCGTCCCATCGCCCTGTCTACCCCTCCTTTCGTTTACGACTAGAAACTAAACACAGTAGCCCCCTCCCCCAATTTGGGAGAGGGGCACCTTGCGGTGGGCGTCCTCGCGGACGGCGCCTTTGCGGCCAGAAAGATTGCCTTACTCGCCTATTTCTCTGGCCGCTGCATCGCCGTGCGCTAGCACCTCCCTAATAGGGGGAAAGGGTGGGATAGGGGGCGAACAAAGCCGGCTTACTCCACGAATTGGCTCTAGAACCGAAGTAATAGGCAGTCTCTGCAGCCTCACCCCACCCCTCAGAACTGGTGGGGATGGAAACACAAGATTTCTCGCCTTCGGCTCGAAATGACAGGCGTATCGTCGGCTCTTCAAGCCCCACTTGTGCCTACCCCTGTGCCTTTACAGAGGGAATAGCGCATAATAACACCGCAATGGAAAGGAGGGATTGCGCTGCAATGGGAGTTTTGAGCATTGTGGTCGGCACCGTCCTCGCTCTATTAACGGCATGGGACGCCTTCGAATCGGCGGTTATGCCCCGCTCGGTAATAAGCTTCTTTCGCTTTACTCGCTATTTCCACAAGCTTTTCTGGTGGCTTTGGGTCGCCCTTTCTCGCCTCTGCGACAATAGAGGACGAGAGCTTATTCTGGGTATGTACGGCCCGCTGGCAACGCTGCTGCTGATCCCTATCTGGGCGCTGGGGCTTGTGCTCGGCATTGCCCTTGTGCAATGGGGTCTCGACGCGCTGACTTTCACAAAGGGAACGCCGAGTTTTCCGATGGAGCTGCTCAATACGGCCTCCTGTTTTGTTACCCTTGGACTGCAGCGCCAAGATGCCTCTCTAGGAACACGCACGTTGGCCGTTGTCACGGCCGGAATAGGCCTTGGCTTTCTCGCCCTTATTATCAGTTACATGCCCACCCTCTATCAAGCGTTTTCCCGCAGGGAGAGCGGCATTCTACTGCTCGACTCGCGGGCAGGCTCGCCACCTTGTGGGGCCGAGCTAATCCGGCGCCACGCAGAGATCGATCAGATCGGGGAAGAGAATGTCGGCCTTGAGGGGGAGGGCGTCGGCCTTGAAGCCCTTTGCACCTTCCTTCAGGAGGCCGAACGTTGGTGCGCCGAATTGCTAGAGAGCCATCTGTCGTATCCTACCCTCCTTGCCTATCGCTCGCAGCACGATAGGGTATCTTGGCTTTCCACCATCACTGCCCTCCTTGACGCTACAGCCCTGTTGAAAGTGGGGCTAGATGCGCGCACACCGGCTCAACGCCGACTGGCCTGGCGAGCCTATTGCTGCTATGCCATGGCACGCCATGCAGTGGTAGATATCAACTACATTAAAGTGGACTCCCTTATTAAAGCAGACTCCCTTCCGCGGCACCTGCTACCGGATAGGCTGCCCGACGCACAGCAGGAGGCGCTTGCGCAGCTGTTAGAGGGGAGTGGGGTTGACATAGGGAATCCAGAGCGATGGGCTGCCCTCCGTCGGTTGCGCCAAGAATATGAACCTTATGTTCAGCGCCTTGCGGAAACGTTGCTACTTGAACTGCCGCCTTGGCTGCCGCCGCCCGATGCGCACGATAATTGGGAATCGGGCATGCAAGACCAAGCCGAGCACTTCTACCGCGTCCAACCGTTTCGGCAGGGCGAAGGAAAGCCGAAGTCGCAACCCTAACAAACGATAGTAGTCTCCTGTCTTTTCTGTGGAAAGACGGTGTGGTAGAATACTAGGCGGTGCTCGGAAAAGCAACAAAACCAAGGAGCTGACAATGGCAAAAATACCGATTGGTCTTCAACTCTATTCGGTGCGCGAACAGTGTGCCAAAGACCTTCCCGGCGTTCTGAAGGCGGTAGCCCAGATGGGCTACGAGGGAGTGGAGTTCGCCGGCTACCATGGCTACGGGGCTGCAGAGCTTCGTAAGATGCTGGACGATTTTGGTCTCAAATGCTGCGGGGCGCATGTGGGAATCGAAACGCTTCTCGGCGATGAGCTGGCCAAAAGCATCGAGTTTCATAAGACCCTAGGCAACAAATTCCTCATTGTGCCCGGCCTTCCCCGTCAATACACCGAGTCCAAAGAGGCCTGGCTTAGA
>NZ_DATGLN010000021.1:0-22729 GCF_035294165.1 Chthonomonas sp. | reverse complement strand
GAGAATGCTTGAGGATGGGAACGAGATCGGCGATCATACCTATCACCACTTCGATCTGAAGTTGGGGCCGCCGGAGCTAACAGCAGCGGAGATCGAGATGTGCAATGATGCCGTCTATCGTGCATGTGGCTACACACCGCTCTTCTTTAGACCCTCTGGTGGGCAGTTCGATCCGGCTGTACTTCATGAAGCAGCAGCACACCACATGATCACCGTGCTGTGGACGGACGACCCGGCGGACTACGAAAGTCCCCCAGCTAATGTCATCGAAGATAGATTGCTCCACCATGTAAGCCCAGGAGCCATCATTTTATTGCATGATGGTATCGAACAGACTTACGATATGCTACCCGACTTTGTGGAGCGTATGCGCCGTGAAGGTTATACGTTTGTTACACTTCGCGAAATGATCGAACATTTGGATAACGCTCCCCATGCCGAGAGAGTCCAACTTGCCTCCTTCCGAAAATTCAATGCCCGATCCAAGTAGTCAGGAGCCTAACACCTTACATTTGGATGAGCCAAAGCAGCAGCCCGTCTTCTACGATGCGGGGCAGCGGCGTTGGCGGGTGGTGCGCCGCATTCTCTTTCTGATAATTGGCGCCTTTAGCGCAAGCTTTGTTGTGCTTATAGTGAGTCTCTTCGCCAGACCTCTGGTGCCTTATACGGCGTTGCCCAAGTTAGCCCCAGTGCGCGACGTTGGGAATTTAGACCCTATTGCCACAGAGCATGCTGCCTTCAAACGGCACGAACTCGACGTAAAATTGCAACGCGACAAGCAGGCGCTGCTGGCGATACAGAAGGAACGACGTGCTCTGCGCTTGAGGCGTCGTGAACGGGCGCAGGCCTACCTACGTCTGTTAGCGGCGCAAGCACCAAGGATGTTGGCGCAACGCGGGCCTGTGGTCGCAGGTTTTTACGTGGATTGGGAGCATAGTTCGATTGTATCCGCCGAGCAGCACATAGATAATTTGACGCATCTTATTCCGGAATGGCTGCATTTGAAGCCCTCCGGCACCGATTATGCCGATCCGGCGCAGGTTCCTTTTGTAGATGCACGGCCAAAGTCGGATAGTGCCTTAATTCAGTTGGCGCGTGCGCACCATGTAGCGATTCTTCCTCTTATCAACAACTACACGAGCCGGCCAGGTCAGGAGATAGGCGATGGGCAGTGGGACACGAATGCGGTGGATGCTTTGGTAACCGATCCTGATGCACGAGCGAACTTTATCTCTCAATTGCGCCTTTGGCTGCTTGATCACCACATGCAGGGGGTGAATATTGACTTTGAACAGGTAGACGTTGACGATCGAGCGGCTCTTGTAGAGTTCATGCGAGAGCTTTATCAGGCGCTACATCCCTATGGTCTGTTGGTTACGCAGGAGATGGAGTTAGAGAACCAGGCTTACGACATTCCGGCACTTGCGCGATGGTGCGACTGGATTGTACCGATGTTCTACGATGAACATGCCGGCGGTACCCCTCCAGGGCCGATTGCCGGAATAGATTGGACGCGGCATGATCTAAAACTGTTGTTACAGAAAGTTCCGCCTCAAAAGGTTGTGATGGGCATAGGAAACTATGCCTACAATTGGGTAGACGAACCTGGGCAGACCGACGCCGTGTCGTTAAGTTATCAGGAGGCCGTCGAGACCGCCCGTGAGAGCCAACCCGATGCTGTGGTGCACCTCGATCCCAAGAGTTTAAACCCGGTATTTTCCTACTGGGAAGATGCTGTGGATGCAGAAGGCAATCGTTTTGCGCAGAAGCATGTTGTCTGGATGCTTGATGCGGTAAGCGCCTATAATCAACTGGTTATCGGGCGAAAATACCGCGTGCGGGGGGGCGCGTTGTGGGTTTTAGGCGATGAAGACCCAACTATTTGGAGTTTCTATCATAAGGCTTTATGGCACGGCAATTGGGAAAGGATTCTTGCAACCGGTGCCCTAGACCGCATCGTCTTTGCAGGGGCAGGATTGGTGGATTTTGATGGGGAGGGTGCCCTACTGCAACCGAAGGCCGAGCCGCATGTCGGCGAGAGAACAGTTACTCTGGATACACGAACAGGGCTAGCGGTAGCAGAGGCCTATCGGAAGGATGCGGAAGGGAATTTTCTTTTTCCTACATCCTATCTCATCCGGCGCTACGGCGGGGCCGACAATTTACGGCATAAAGAGGTGCTCCTCACCTTTGATGATGGCCCCGATCCCGAATGGACACCCAAAATTTTGGATATTCTGAAGCGCTATCATGTACCGGCAGTCTTTTTTGTCTGTGGCCGGAATGCGGAGGCGTTTCCTTATCTTATAAAGCGAGAGTGGGACGAAGGGCATTTAATAGGCAACCATACATGGGATCATCCTGAACTTGACGAGCTGCCTGTAGCGCAACAAATTGTGGAGTTAAACGCGACACAGCGTGTAATACAGGCGATTACGGGGCACTCCACTGCGCTGTTTCGGCCTCCTTACGGTGGGGATGTAGAACCTACCACGGGAAGTGAAATTCGCCCTTTGGTGCTGGCGGGAAAGCTCAACTATATTACGGTTGGGGAGATGGATGACCCGCAGGATTGGCGTCTGTATGAGTTAAAGCCCGGGACGGGAACACCCGATCCCTCACGGCCACGTTCCGTTGCGTCCATTGTAAACGATGTGTTGAACCAGATCGGTTCGGGAAGCGTTGTATTGCTGCACGATGCAGGGGGAGATAGAAGCCGAACGGTGGCGGCACTGCCACAGATCATCACCCGTCTGCGGGCACGTGGTTACCGGTTTGTTGGTCTTCCCGAACTCGTTTCTATTCCCCGTTCGCGACTTATGCCGCCGGTTACCGGGAAGGATGTGGTGCTGGCCGGCTCCGATCACTATTTCTTTTTGTTCTCCTACATCTTTCAGCGCATACTCACCACCCTATTTCTGCTCTCCATCGTCCTTGGGGTAAGCCGCGTGTTAATACTCATGTTTTTGGCCATTCCGCAGTACTTCAAAGAGAAAAAGCGAGTATTTCCTACCGGCTATCAGCCTTCGGTCTCTGTGGTGATCGCCGCATACAATGAGGAGAAAGTAATCTGCAAGACGGTAGAGGCTTTATTAGCTAGCGACTACCCAAATTTGGAGATCGTGGTTGTGGATGATGGTAGTCAGGACAAGACGGCAGACCTCGTGCAAGAACGTTTTGCCGGTGTGTCGAACGTAAGGCTGATCCGCAAGCCGAATGGTGGAAAGGCATCTGCTTTAAATCGAGGAATTCGAGAGGCGCGTGGGGAGATCATCGTCTCCCTTGATGCAGATACGTTGTTTGCACCAGACACCATTCAGAGATTAGTTCGGCACTTTGCCGACCCGCAGATAGGGGCTGTTTCGGGCAACGTTCGGGTCGGCAATGCGCGAAATCTCATCACGAAGTGGCAATCCTTGGAGTACATCACGAGCCAGAATTTCGATAGACGCGCTTATGATCTTCTCAACTGCATTACCGTTGTGCCTGGAGCTGCCGGCGCGATAAGGCGTTCTGCTTTAGTGGAAGTTGGCGGATATACATCGGACACTTTGGCAGAAGATACCGACCTTACCTGGAAGTTGCGCCGTGCCGGTTGGCGTATTCGGAACGATAGCTCCGCCTGGGCCTACACGGAAGCGCCCGAGCATTTGAGGGCGTTGGCGCGGCAGCGCTTCCGTTGGGCTTTCGGCACATTGCAATGTTTGTGGAAACATCGGGGGGCACTGTTTGATGAGGGAGCTTTCGGCTGGATTGCGTTGCCGAGCTTATGGGTCTATCAAATTCTCTTTCCAGCAGTGTCGCCATTCATGGACATCGGAATTCTCTATGCGTTGCTAGAACACAACCTCGTTGCCTTCGGATCGCTGTTTGCGCTTATGACGGGCGTCGAAATGCTGGCGGCTTGGGTAGCGCTATGCATGGATCAGGGCAATCGGCGCTTACTTTGGTACCTGCCCCTGCAGCGCTTTGTTTACCGTCAGCTGATGTACTATGTGGTTTTGAAGTCTCTTTGGGTGGCCGCGCGGGGGTCGGCGGTAGGCTGGAATAAGCTAGAGCGAAGCGGCTCCGCACAGCTAGGTCTAAAAAAGCCTATTCCTATGCCCACGGCTAAAGACACCGTGTCGAAAGAGCTTGCCGAGCCGCCCAAGATCGGTAAGGGTTAGGAGAGACTTGTCTAGATGCTTGCCACAGAGCCGCCGTCTACGCGATAGTTTGAACCGGTAATGAAGGAGGCCGCCTCAGAAGCCAGAAAGAGGACTACGGCTGCCGTCTCGTCTACGGTTCCCGCTCGCCCTAACACAATATGGGGGCGATTCTCCTTTAGAAACCGCTTTTCCGCCTCTTCTTCGGTGATCCCTTGTTGCTGTGCCAGCTTGCGCAACATGTCTAAGACGAGCGGGGTACGGATGAAGGCCGGAGACACGGTGTTAACAAGAATGCCATAGGTGCCGTAGGCTTTGGAGAGACTTTTCGTAAGGTTGATAAGGGCTGCTTTCGAGGCGTTGTAGTGGGGCATAAGCGGATCGGGTTGAATGCCGGACTCGGAGGCGATATTGATAATGCGCCCCCATTGTTGGCGTTGCATGTAAGGAAGCACAGCGCGTGTAACGCGCACGGCCGACATCACGTTAAGTTCCCAAACGGCCTGCCAATCGTCGTCCGAGAGAGACTCGAAGGGAGAGAAACTACCGATGCCTCCCACATTATTGACCAGGATATGTACTGTTTGGAAGTGAGCTACGGTTTCGTCTACAAGACGCTTGGCATCTTCGGCTTTTGTGAGGTCGGCAGGTATCGCAAGCACTTGAGCTTTGGTGCAACGAAGCTCTTCTGCTGTAAGCTCAAGCTCTTGGGCGTTTCGCGCATTGAGCACGACCCGACAGCCTTCCTTGGCGAAAGCGAGAGCGATCGCTTTCCCGATACCTTTGCTGCTCCCAGTGACAATAGCTACTTTATTTAGTAAACCGAGGTCCATTCTCGATTTCCTCCGACGAGATATAGCGTTTTTAGAAACGCTACGGCAGTAAGCAGGTCGCTTAGCAGATCACAGGCCGAAGCGCTGCCCCACCATGTCCGATAGGGTGTTCTCCTACCCAGCGTTCATCCACCGGTTCTGAGGCGAGTTGATAACGCGAGTCGGTAGACAGTCGAATGCGATTTGAACGATTATCGAGGCTTGCATGCACGGTATAGACGCTGAAGGCAAGGAGGTCACCCATACGGAAGAGCGGTGAGGTAAGCCAACGTCCCCCTAAGTGGTCTCGAAGACGCGACGGGTTTTTGGAGAGCGCTCCGAAGGCACCTGTACCGGGCCTCTTGTCAGCACGGTTTTCACACCAGGTATCTACATCTTTTTGGCAGTAGACCGTTCGAAGGCGAGGATGTGTGTGGGAGTTTTCCAGGATCATGAGGCCGCCTTCCATAAGGTCAATATCGTCCATCGGAGTCCAGGAGGTGAAGAGGTTGTGGGTGCCTCGTCCCATATAGACGACATCGCAGTGAGGCGGTGTCGAGTTGCCGGGGCTTACGGCTCGCACCCAAGTGTAGTCGTAGTGACGAACCTCACCACCTAGCAGATGCTCATAGAACTGCATCATGCGGCCGGAATAGAGAACCTTCCATAGAGACGGGTTATCGTGAGCTAGTTCTGGCATAAAGCCAACATTGATGCCCTCTTTCGCGATAGCTTCCATTGGGTCGGTATCGGGCTGGAGGAGTCCTTTTTCGGCGAGGCGCTTTGTCAGTTCGCGGCGAGCTTCTATCACCTGCTGACGGTTGAGGTAGCCGGGAAGATAGAGGTAGCCCTCTTCTGCCATGCGTTGACGCAGCGCTTCTGGGTCGTTGGCGATATCGGAAGAATCGCGAAGCCAGCCGAATTTATCAGGCGAGGTATCTATCGGTTTATGTAGGCATGTGAGAGTAGGGAGCGATGTGGTAAGCATATCCATCCTCCAAGCTATTGGTTATCATTATCCTCTTGGTTATCGTTATCCTCCGCAGTGTCGTCGGAAGAATCCTCTGAATCTTGGCGAGGTGTTACCGTGCGCTGAGGGGCAGCTTGATCGGTCGCATCCGCATCGGGATTGTCTGTCTTAGGTTTGAGGCCGAAGTGGCCTAGCGCTTGGTCGGCCAGTTCCTTAGCCTTATCGCCAAAGTGTGCTTCGGCTTCGGTTTCAACCTCATCGGCAATGAGTTTTTTAATTTCGTCGTCCATAGCTATGTTCCTTTTGAGATTTTATACCCTTTATGTCTTATAGGTTACCCGATGTTAGCTCCGCCCGAACCAGTTCATAGGTGTTCGGTGGAGCGACGATGAAGGGTTCTCGTGTTTTTCCTTGGGTCAGAAGGGGTTTAAGTTCGAGCGGTTGACCGGAAAAATAGCGGGCTACACATCCCGCCTCTTGGGCCACGAGGAGGGCTGCCGCCATATCGTAGGCACCCTCGTTCCATCCAACAAGGCAGGCAAGGCTTCCGCGCCCCACATAGGCGATATCAGCGGCGATGGAGCCAAGACAGCGTATCCGACCGTGGAGTGCTTTGGTATGAAGGTTCTTGGCAGCTGCACTCGTGAACCCGATGGTGTCCTCCAACTGCAGTGTCGTACGATCGGGAGCTTGGAGACGTACGCCGTTGCAATAGCTGCCTTGGCCTTTTTGGGCATAGAAAAGTTCATCGAGACGAGGAATATAAAACACCCCGGTGGCAGGCTCCCCATCGAGCAGGAGGGCGATGGAAACCCCCCAAATAGGGATGTTGTAGACCATGTTGGTGGTACCGTCAATGGGGTCTACGGCCCAAAGGGGCCCATCGTGGGAGCCATGCCAGCCCGTCTCTTCTCCGAGAAAGGCAAAATGGGGGTATCGGCTTTGAAGTTGCTCGTAAAGAAACCGTTCGACCTCGCGGTCTACCCGCGTGACCAAGGTTTGATCGGGCTTAAGTTCGGCATGAAGGTTTTCAGCCATATCAAGGGCGCGTTTGCCGGCTTCACGGGCGAGGGCGCATAAAAAATCTTTATCTATCTCTACCACAGGGGCAAGGTTCCTCTCGTTTTAAGGATGCGGAATCATCATACCTGTTTTGTGGTGCCGGCCGACCTCGATGACAAGAGTGGCTAGGTATGTTCTGGATTCGGTGAGCTTGCATTGTTATCTACATGGCGGAACAGAATGAAGTAGAGTGTAAGATAGAGGCCTTGAAGGCAAGCGGCACAGTAGAAAGGTAGAGCAAGGTCGTTAGCTTGGAGCATCCATCCGCTGATAGAGGGGCCTACGGCGGAGGGGAGGCTGGAGGAGATATTGTTGATGCTGATACCTAGCGCTCGCCGTCGCTCTGGAATCAGCCCGATAGCTACGGCTTGGCGGGCACCAACGGTACCTCGGTTGAATGCTGAGCGAAGAACGTAGAGCAGAGCCACAAGCGGATAGGTGGGCGCCAACGGCAGAAGCACAAGCAGAAGTAGGCCAATACTACGAGGAATAACAACGGAACGGATAAGTCCGACATGTTGGGAGAGGTGCCCGGTGAGTAAGGCAGAGATGCCGGTTAGAAGAAAGGTGAATAAAAAAGCCGAGCCGATGCGTTCCGGCCCAACATGGTAGCGAATGGCAAACCAGTAGGAGATAAGAGGGCTTGTCATGCCGATGGCAAAGCCGTTGAAGGCGTTGGTAAGCGAAAGCAGAATCAACATACGGAAGTCACGTAGCCCCTCTTGGATACGAGTTCGGATGGAGGGTCTTAAGGGTTTTGGAGGGTGAACGGGGTGCTTTGGGGCAATGTCGGGTATGGTGTAGAGCATACCGACGGCGAAGATGGCAGCGAGGATAGGAAGTAGAAAAAGAGGACGAAAGGCGCTGGCTCCATGAAATAAAGGTTGCCATAGGGGTTGGAGGGCGGCTAAGAGGGAGCCAATGGCCATGCCAAAAAAACCGACCGCAGAGTTTAGGCTGAAGGCGTTTCCGCGCTCTTTGGGGTGTAAGAAACCGGCAAGCCAGGCGGTCTCCACCGCCGAAAACGGCCCGGCAGCTCCATTTTGTCCGCGCCCAAGATTCCCCACAAAGGCAGCAACGGTGATGAGAAGACGACCGGAGTTAAACAATACCGGCAATAGGGTAAGAGCGACAACTGCCTGATGGATGAGAAGCAGTCGCCTTGGCCCCATTCTATCGCCGAGGGCACCGAAAAGGAGGCTAAGCACGGTATTGATAAGGCCAATGGCACTTAACAGTAACCCGATGGCAGCCGCACCCCAGCCAAGTTCACGCAAGTAAAGGGTGAAAGAGACGATCATGGCTCCTTGACCAATGGCTCTCACCCCACGTACTGCGATGAGGCGTTGGGCGTGGGTGGAGGAGGGACAAAAGGCTTGCAGCGGGCCGCGCATTGCCCTTTAGTGCATGGCCTCCGTCGCCGCATTGGTGGAAGGTTTGCGGCGCACCCGCATAATCAGCACGAGCGGAGAAACGCACAAAGTGCAAAGCCCAATCAGGAGAAAGGCGTTGTTGAAGGCCATGGTGGCCGCCTGGTTCTGCACGGTATAGGAGATCAGCGCCAAAGCCATTTTATGAGCATGGGTAGCATCATACCCTCGTGTCATGAGATAGTTTTGCAGCATGGTGAGGCGGCTTTGGAAATAGGGATTTTCTGGGTAGAGGTGAGTGGTGAGCATGGCAGCATGGAAGCGTTCCATATTATCAAGATAGGTACTGAGGATGGCTATGCCGAAGGAGCCTCCAAGCTGACGGCAGAGGTTTAGGAGGGAGGCGCCCTGGGCGATCTCCACTCCTTTGAGACTGTTAAAGGCCACGAGATTGATAGGGGTAAACAACAAACCTAACCCAAGGCCTCGAATAATGAGGGCGAGTCGCACGGCCGGCTCACCGCTTTGGGGGGTGAGGTGCGCTAGAGACCACATCGAGTAGATGAACAGGCTGAGACCGGTCCAGATGAAGATGCGAGGGTCAGCACGCATCACTTTTCCGCTCAGCAGTCTTCCGCAGAACATGGCGGCAATGCCGGTGGCAATGCCACCAGGCATCAGCACCAAGCCCGTAAGGGTGGCAGTAAAGCCGAGCACGTTTTGGGCAAAAAGCGGATAGAGGAAGACACCTCCATAAAGCCCAAAGCCGAGGATGAGGAAAAGGACGAGCGCGGCGCTAAGGTCGCGGTTTCGGGTAACGCGAAAATTGACCACGGGCGATGTGTTGCGCGGTGAAAGCTCCCAAATGACCATGGCGATGAGAGCAATAACCGAAAGGATGGTCAGTCGGGTGATGACGGGATCATCGAACCAGTTGTTGCGATTGCCCTCCTCCAAAACGTATTGGAGGGAGCCTAGCCCAACGGCCAGGAGGCCGATGCCGAGCCAGTCTACCCTTTCGATCTGCATCTTATGTTTGGCTTCCGTAAGGAAGAGGCCAATGATGAGGGCGGCTACAATCCCGATGGGAACATTGACAAAGAATATCCACGGCCAGGTGTAGTTGTCGGTAATCCAACCTCCGATGGTGGGGCCGAGAGTAGGGGCGATGATGACTCCCATCACATAGATGGCCTGAACGGTGCCCTGTTGTTCTCGAGGGAATATCTCGCGAATGGTGGCCTGAACGGTCGAGATGAAGGCTGCTCCACCGGCCCCTTGAACGATGCGCCAAAAAACGATCTCGCCGAGAGTGCGTGAGGTGCCGCACATGAAGGAGGCGGAGATGAAAAGGAGGATAGAGCTGACGAGATAGCGCTTTCGACCAAAACGCGAGGCGAGCCAGGCGGTGAGGGGAAGGACGATCACGTTGGAAAGGATATAGCCGGTAGCGACCCAGCTAATCTCTTCCGTCGTAGCGCCCACGTTTCCGGCCATTTGTGGCAGGGAGACGTTAACGATGGTGGTATCCAGAACTTCGAGAATGGCCGTGGTGATCAGTCCTACGAGAATAATCCAGCGATACGGTGATAGCTCTTCACCGGTATCGGTCAAAACAACACGACGCCCGTTTCTAGCAGCGAGATTGGAAGCGGCCATAGATGATAGACTTTCCCGTTGTCGGCATATTTGAGGTATTTCCCTAAGGATATACGAAGGAGTTATCCGAATTGCTGCTTTTTCCACCCATGCGGAGTGCACCGATAAGGTTTCTCATTCTCTGGAAGAGAGACGAGGTATGAAACGTAGTTCTGAATAGAGATGGAGGTAAGCGTATGCGTGGTGGAAGGGTAGAGGAGCGGACTTACTATTCTCAAGCGTTGAAGCGCACACAGCCTTACATGATCTACTTGCCCGATCGGGACGGGGATGAACCGCTACCCTTGCTCATTTTGCTGCATGGGAAGGGAGGGAGCCATCGAGATTGGTTCGAGCAAACCCGTGCTCTTCGCTATGTGGCCGATTACTCCCTCTGCGTCGTGTGCCCACAAGGGGGCGATGGGTGGTATACGGATGCCTATGACGGCTCCGGAGCTTATGAGACCGACTTGATCTCCTGTCTGTTACCGCATTTGCAAGCTACACTTCCTATTGCCTTACCTGGAAAAGCTTGGGCCATTGAGGGGCTTTCGATGGGCGGATATGGCGCCGTTAAGCTGGCATTGAAGCACTACAGACTCTTTGGCACCGCCGTGAGCCATAGTGGCGCTTTCGACGTTACGCAGAGCGCTCAGCCTCACCCCGTTTTCGGCGATCCAAAGGCCGATAGCGGTTTTCGCCGGCAGCACAACGTGTATACTTTGGCCGAAGAGGCTCTCTGTCGTTATCCCTATGAGCGCCCGGTACTTTGGCTCGACTGTGGCTTGCAGGATGAGTTGTTGGCAAGTACACGACGTTTTCACAACCATCTCCATTTCATCGGTTATGGGCATGAGTATGGAGAGCAAGCAGGCTATCATACCTGGCCTTACTGGGACAGGGCCTTTCGTATTGCATTGCCTTGGGTTGCGAGGCGAGTGGGAGCCAAATCGGTAGGGGAGGCGTGTTAAGTAGGAAAATTGGGGCAGGGAGTCGAAGCTAGTGCCAAACACACTGCAGTAGAGGGGTTTAGAGGCAATGCTGAGTAAGAAAACAAAACTACTCGTTTGGGGCATTTCAACGGGGGCTCTCATAACTATCGGCTCGCGACTTTTGGCGCAATCGGCGCCGGAGCTGATGGTGAACCCGGAGACCCATGAGACGGAAGCGCAGTTTGCCAAGCGAACGGCGTGGTGGCGGAATGCCAAATTCGGGATGTTCATTCACTGGGGAATCTACGCCGTACCCGCCGATTCATCTCAAGGGGCAGCGGAATGGTATTTCTACAACCACACCACGATCGATCCGGCCACCGGTAAGCCGCGCCATCTGCAAGTTGCGGAGTACGAGAGGTTTGCCCAGCAGTTCGATCCGGTGAAATTCAATGCAGCGCAGTGGGTTTCCATTGCAAAGCGAGCCGGCATGAAGTATATCGTGATTACAAGCAAGCATCATGATGGTTTCTGCATGTTTCGCACGCGCTTAACGCACTACAATATTGTGGATGATACCCCCTATCATCACGATCCGATGAACGATTTGGCTCGCGCGTGTCGTGAACAAGGGTTGCATTTTGGGTTTTACTACTCTTTTATGGATTGGCATCATCCCGACTATCTCCCACGTCGCCCATGGGATACACGTCCAACCGAAGGAGCAAGCTTGGATCGCTATGTGGACTATGTGAAAGGGCAGCTTCGTGAACTGTTAACGCAATATGGCCCCATTAGCGTTTTATGGTTCGATGGCGGCTGGGAACATACGGCACAGGAGGAGCACTCCCTTGAGATCGTCCATCTTATACGCTCATTACAGCCCAACATCATCATCAACGATCGTCTGAATTTGCCGGAGGATTACTCTACTCCTGAACAGACCATACCATCGGCTCCTCTCCCTAACGGTAGACTTTGGGAAACCTGTATGACGATCAATAACACTTGGGGCTACTCCAAAAACGATACCGATTTCAAATCGGCAACGCAACTTATTCGCGATCTATGTTTGATCGTGGGGCGGGGCGGAAATTTCCTATTAAATGTCGGACCTACTGCGGAGGGCCTCATCCCTCAGCCTGAGGTGGATCGCCTTTTAGACATCGGTGCCTGGCTTCGTGTGAATGGAGCTTCTATTTACGGCACGCAGGCAGGGCCTTTTCATCGGTTGCCATTTGATGGAAGCTGCACACAAAAGGGCCATATGCTCTATCTACAAGTTTTTCATTGGCCGGAGGGTGGCGATTTACACCTGCCGGGGCTTAAGACCAAAGTGATAGAGGCACGATGTCTGCTGAACGGACAGCGCCTTTCGGTAACGGCGGATGCGGATGGCGTTGTGATCGGCAAACCGGACAGGCTTGACCCGGCAGCGACCGTGGTTGCCCTCAAGCTGGCAGGAGCACCGGAGGTAGAGAACATTCCCATTGTGGAAAAGCCCGGTGCGGATGGCCATTTTTGGCTACCCGCGGCAGATGCCGATATCCACGGCGAGCACGCCCAACTGGAGAGCAAGGGAGGCCAACCGAACATCGGATACTGGACTGACGTGCATGATACGGTGAGTTGGCGTTTAGCGGTACCGCAAAGTGGAGACTACAAGGTACGGCTGATCTATGCCTGCGAGCCGGCAAGTGAGGGGAGCACTTTTCAAGTGGTAGCCGCATCGAAGGATGCCCCGGAAAGTCGGTTAAATGGAGTGGTTACGGCGACTAATGGTTGGGACGATTTTCGTTCGATGGAGCTAGATGGAAGCCTGCACCTTGAGGCCGGCACCGTTACCTTGCGGGTAATCCCCGTAACGATGCCCCATGGCGCGGTGATGAATCTGCGTGCGATAGAACTGATCCCTCAGCCTTAAGCCTCTACAGGTCATAGCCGATAATCAGGAGGTACGCTTCGAGAGGGCACGGAGGCCGCATCAGCGTATACGAGGCGTATTGAGGAGAAGAGAGATTTATGTCGGCAGAAAGAATCGCACGGATGGCAGATTCAGAGCAGCCTAGCAGCAGTGCAGCGTTGTTTGTGCATCGGTTTAAGAATGGACTGTACGAACTTCAATTAAGCCCAGGGATATTCAAACGTATTGAAGGGTTGCTAGAAGAGTTTGCGCAGTCGCACCCGAATCTGCGTGGCTCCTATCTCTCCCATGAGGTAGACCCAAGCTATTTTAACGACGGGTCGTATGGGTGGGAGGCCGTTCATCGTCCCCGTCTACAGGGATTGGCCATTGAGGGTGAGACTCTATTTGAGTTTCTCGCATTTGCCAGCGGCTTTCGGATGCATGCCACTTCTCTAGAAAGCATTGTGAACATTGAGGAGCTGTGGATGGAACCGGCTCCGGATAAGCCTTTCATTTTGCGGGTTTGCATTTACCACAGCTTTCCGGCGGCAACCCTACTTTATGCACCGACGGGTGAGACGCAGGAGGCTGCTGCCGCTTTTGTATCGCGCTTGAAGTATTTACGAGGGTTTTAGTGTATGCCCAAGCTGATGATACCACTACGGCGCTTGAACTCCCAAAGCTGGCGACCTTACAGCCTGCCGAATTCGCAAGCAGATGAAAAAGAGACTTTAGAGGCCTTGCTGCAAGAAAATGAGCAATTAAGAGCTGAGAACGAGCGTTTGCGAACGGCTCAGCGATTATCTAGGTCTTTGAATGAGAGACACGTGCTAGTGTGGGGAGCCATCCTTTTGTGTTTTGTGGCGTTAGTTTTTGCCTGTTTAGCCATCTATTTTCGCGGTTGAGCAGAGGTCGGAACGAAATCGCCCTGTATATGCCATACTTCCTAAAGGAATCGTAGATAGGGAAGCCCGCACATGAAAGTTGGCATGTACACCACGGTTGGCGAGCGTTGTGGTATCGCGGCCTACACAAACTCTTTGATCAATGCGCTGCGATCCCTTCCCGATACGGAGGTCGAAGTGGTGCCGATTGAGGAAGGGAGGCAGCCAAAAGAGCATTATATAGAGGTAGCAAAGCGGCTCAACGCGGGCGATATTGATGTGGTGCATGTGCAACACGAGCACAGTTTTTGGGGCGGCATTTTGCCGGGGCATTCGGCCTATTGGGAGTTTCGGTATCTTATTAAGAAGCCTATCGTTTTAACAGCACACACCACCTACACGGCGGAGGAGATGCTGCGTTACCGAACCGAGCGGCGCCCGTTGAAAAAACTGGCGAAGTGGTTGCTGCTGCGCAATCGCTCATGGGTAGATGGTGTGCAGATAGCCCCCTTTATAACCGCGATTACCATTGTGCACACAGAAGAGGCAAGACAACAGTTGATTGAGCGCGGAGCCGATCCGAAGTTCGTGCATGTGGTACCGGCAGGTGTGCCGGAGGTTATTGCTGCGGCTACGGGAGGGGAGGCCTTTCGGCGCCGCTTCGGGTTGAATGGCTTTCGTGTGATCACCATTTTTGGCTACATTGCACCCAATAAGGGCTATGAGTTGACTTTAAAGCTGCTCCCCTCTTTGCCGGAGGACGTTAAGCTTGTTATTGCCGGCGGGCCGCGAAATGCGGCGATGGAGCCATATTTCGCCCAGTTGCGGAATATCATAGAGTCGTCGGGAGTAAAGGATAGGGTGGTCATAACGGGCTATCTTCGCGATGAGGAGGTCGCCGAGGCAATGGCGGCCAGCTCAGTGGTGTTGGCGCCGCATACAGAGGCAACCGGTTCTTACTCCGTCACCATTCCGTTAGCTTATGGCAAGGCTGTTTTGACGTCTGATCTGGCCTGTTTTCGAGAGATCACGCAGCGTATTGCCTGTTTAGAGCTGTTTCGTGCAGGAGATATAGAGGACTTTCGGCAGCACCTACTTCAGCTGTTGAACGATAAGGCCAGGAGGGCGACTTTAGAGAGGCGTGCAAAGGAGTATGCGGAGCGTTACTCCTGGCATTGCATTGCCGAGCGGACGCGCACGATTTATGAAGAGGCCCTACGTGTCTACGCGCCGGTGACGCGCAGACCCTATACCTTATCGGGGAAGCGAGCCTCTTTCTAATGGACGGCGAAGAAGCCGTGATCGAGCAGAATAAGGACTATGAGGAGAAGCAGCAGGCTCATACAGCCAGATGCGGGTACCGGTAGAGGGACGGTGGGGCCGGCGAGGCGGCGTGCAAGCGCCTGTTCGTCGGAGAAGTGTTGATTGGTTGACCGCTCATAGACGCTCCAGCCGGTACGTCTCGCGATATTGAAGGCAAACTCGGCGAGCGGTTCTACCAGATGTGCAGGAGGATCGGCAGGAATACGGATTGTGATGGCGTTACATTGATCGGCGGAATCGGGGCCGGGGTGAAAGCTCTCTTGCACGAGGTTTCCTAATTGCACGACAACATAGAGGCCTTGTTCCTCATCGCAGAAAACAAAATCGTCCCCTTCGGGTACGGCGTTTGGCAGACCGCCGAGATAGGCTTTTAAGTCATGGTAGGGTTGTCCCTCGGGCACGGTTGCTTTGTGCAGGATGAGTTCAATGGGCATGCTGCTCTCCTCGTTTATGGTATGCGTAACGGCTTATGTCGAAAAGACACCGAAGTATATACGCATTTCGACCCGGCTGATCTCTCAGGTTTCCAGGGCACTGGAGTCGCGGGCGCCTAGGTTGGCATATATCTCGCGTGTGGCGGTGGACTGATTAAGCGTATAGAAGTGAATGCCTCGCACATGGTTGTCTAGCAGATCACGACACTGTTCGGTAGCCCATTGGATGCCCACACGGCGTACGTACTCTTCATCTTCGCCACAGCGGCGGACGGCGCGGAGCAGCCCAGCGGGGATGCGGGAGCCTCGGGCGAGTTCTGCGATGCGCTCCATATTGGCAATGGAAGTGATGGGCATGATGCCGGCGATGATGGGGACGTGGATGCCCGCCAGCTCACAACGTTCACGAAAGTCGTAAAAATCGCGATTATCAAAAAAGAGTTGGGTGACGATGTAGTTCGCACCGGCATCCACTTTCGCCTTCAGGTAGTCCATCTCTTTAAGACGATTCGGGGTATCTGGGTGACCTTCTGGGTAACCGGCCACGCCGATGCCGAATCCTCTTGGATCGGGATGGAGGCCACTTTCGTTGAATTGTCGAATGAAACGCACAAGTTCGGCAGCGTAGCGAAAGGCATCTTTAGAGCGGTCGTGGCCTGGCTTGTCGCGGGGAATATCCCCGGAGAGCGCCATAATATTGGAGATACCATGGGCGGCATATCGTTCGAGAATGGCCTGTATCTCCTCTTGGGTATGGCAGACACAGGTGAGATGGGGTATGGGTTCGCAGCCGATCTGCTCTTTAATGCGCACCACCAGTTCGTGGGTTTTCTCGCGCGTCGAGCCGCCGGCTCCGTAGGTAACGGATACAAAGGAGGGACGTAGGGGCATCAGCTCCTCGATGGTTTTGAAAAGCTGCTCCCAACCTTTGGGGGTACGAGGTGGAAAGAACTCGAAGCTAAAGGTTGTGCGATGTGCGGCAAAGATGTCGCAGATATGCATGTCGGGTCTCCTCACCGTTTATGATACCTCAGCATTCGAGTGACGACGTGCTATAATAAGGCCATAGACAATCGAATCCTCGGTAGCAAACAGGACTCTATGGATCAAAGTCATATTCGTAACTTTTGTATCATTGCGCATGTTGATCACGGCAAATCCACTTTAGCGGATCGCATTCTCGAGGCGACCGGTGCGGTTAGCCCGCGGGAGATGCAGGAGCAGTTGCTCGACACGATGGATTTGGAGCGGGAGCGTGGCATCACCATCAAGATGACGGCGGTGCGCCTGCATTACAAGGCAAAGGACGGGCAGGTCTACCAGTTCAATCTCATTGATACGCCGGGACACGTGGATTTTACGTATGAGGTTTCGCGTTCGTTGGCAGCCTGCGAGGGTGCCTTACTTGTAGTAGATGCGGCGCAGGGAGTCGAAGCCCAGACGTTGGCGAACGTCAATCTTGCTTACCAGAATAATCTAGAGATCGTGCCTGTTATTAACAAGATTGACCTGCCTGCCGCCGATCCGGAGCGTGTGAAGGAGGAAATCGAGAACGTTTTAGCCATAGACGCCTCGGAAGCGATTTTGGCCAGCGCTAAGACCGGAGTGGGGATAGAGGAGATTTTGGAGGCGATAGTCCATCGCATACCACCCCCTTCCGGCGACCCCGAAGCGCCTCTGCGCGCCCTAATTTTCGACAGCAAGTTCGATACCTATCTCGGCGTAATCTGTTATGTGCGTGTTGTAGACGGGCAGATAAAGCCGGGGCAGCGTATACGCTTTATGTCTACCGGCAAGGAGTTCGAGGTTTTAGAGGTAGGTACATTTACACCGGAGCGTCAGCCGGGAGAGATGTTGGCGACGGGCGAGGTCGGCTATTTAGCGGCGGGCATTAAGACCATAGGGGATGCACGGGTGGGAGACACCATAACCGATGCCGAGCGGCCTGCCAAAGAGCCTTTACCGGGGTATCGCACGGCCAAACCGATGGTTTTCTGTGGGCTTTATCCCGTAGATGGGGCCGACTATCCTGACCTGCGAGAAGCTTTGGCCAAGCTGCAATTGAACGATGCGGCGCTCTCTTTTGAGCCTGAGACTTCGGCAGCGCTCGGTTTTGGGTTTCGATGTGGCTTTCTCGGTCTCTTACACATGGATGTGGTGCAGGAGCGTTTGGAGCGTGAATTTAATCTTAGCCTCATTGCAACCTCCCCTTCGGTGGTTTATAAGGTCTATCGAACGGATGGGACGGTGGTAGATGTAGACAACCCCGCCCATATGCCTCCACCGACGACGATCGATCACATCGAGGAGCCTTATGTGGCGGCCACCATTTTGACTCCGAAGGAGTATGTGGGGCCGATCATGGAGTTGTGTCGAGAGCGGCGAGGCGAGTTTGTGCATATGGAGTACACGGCGCCGGATAGGGTGTTATTGAAATACGATATTCCTCTGAGCGAGATTTTGATGGATTTCTTCGACCAGCTTAAATCGCGCACGCGCGGGTATGCCAGCTTTGACTATGAGCTATCCGGTTATCGCGAGTCGAAGCTGGTGAAGATTGATATTTTGATGAACGGCGATCCCGTAGATGCCTTGTCGTTCATAACGCATAGGGATAAGGCTTACGAGCGGGCACGTCAGATTGTAGAGAAATTGAAGGAGGTGGTGCCACGCCAGCAGTTTGAGGTGCGCATTCAGGCGGCGATCGGGGGCAAGATCATCGCGGCAGAATCGGTGAAACCTCTGCGGAAAAACGTGACGGCGAAGTGTTACGGTGGCGACATCACACGAAAGCGCAAACTTTTGGAGAAGCAGAAAGAGGGCAAGAAGCGCATGAAGCAGGTGGGTAGCATCGAGTTGCCACAGGAAGCGTTCTTGAGTGTTCTGAAAATCGGAGATTAGACATGTTCGACGGTGCTGCATCGGTTGGCAAAAGTGCAGGGAGTCTTTCATGCTGAGGCTAGAGGAGTTTTTGCTACAGCTTGCCTGCGGCCTATTCCTATCCTTCAGCGCACTGGTGTTGGGCTTTTTAGGCGTGGACTTCGTGGGGCGAGACCTTTTCGCCTGGCTCCAGCGGCGCCGATGTTGGCGACAGCCCTGCAGTTCTCTCGTGCGTGAGTTGGCGCCTCTCTTGCTCTCGGAGGATAGTGTCGTCGCCATGGATGCAGCAACTCGTTTAGCCGGTGCAGGCGACAGCAGTGCGGTGCCCTACCTTGTTCATGCGCTTAAAGTGACGGTGGAGATGCAGCAGCCGGGCTGGCGGGAGCGAGGAGAGGTTTTTACGGAAGCGTTGGCCAAGATAGGAGATGGACGTGCCCTGCCTCTGTTGCGTGAGCTTGAGGATGTGCGCGGAATAGGGTTTATCCCCTCGATACGGCGGGCTATTTTATGTTTAGAGCCGCGCTCCCTGCTTTTGCGGGCTGGGTCCTCACCCTACGATCCGTCTGTCTTGTTGTTACAGCCTGTCGGTAGGCGCGTAGAAGAGTTGAAAACGCTCCTACATGTTTTGCCGAGCGACGGGGGCAAGCCGCAGTGTGAGCAATTTCTCCAGCAGCATGGTGAGAAGGAGAACCTCTCGTCGCTATCGAATAAATCAGCAGAACCGGGCCAAGGAGGCTAGGAATGGATCGAGAATGGCAAGCGCTTTTGCCGTCCGCTGAGGATGTGGCTTTCTATCGTGAGAACGGTTATTGGCTAGCCCCGCGTATTCTCTCGGATGCGGAACTTGAGACCTTGCGCGAGCACCATGCGCGTGTGGTGGCGGGGTGCTATGAAACGACTCGCGCCCCTTGGTCTCACGATCCGCCACCGGGGCAGCCCATTGACCGTATCGTGAAGATAGACAATAGCCATTGGGCCGACGCCACCATGGCCAAGTTGGCGCTGCATCCGCTGATAGGGGCGATGGCCTGCCGACTGACGGGAGCCGGTGCCATAAGGCTTTGGCATGACCAACTTTTGTTAAAGCCGCCGGATAGCGGGGAGAAGGGCAATGTAGGATGGCATCAGGACTATCACTATTGGCAGTGCACCGACCCGCCGGAGTTGTTGACGGCTTGGGTGGCCTTAGATGATGTGACCGAGGAAAACGGGTGCATGCAGGTGGTGCCGGGAAGCCATAGGTGGGGCTTGTTGCCGGAGGGCGACTTCTTTGCCAAAGACCTCGACGCGCTGCGCGAACGGATAGAAGCGGTTAGTGGCCGGAGTTTTCGCACGGCCTCGTGCATTTTGCCGGCCGGGTCGCTCAGTTTTCATCACTGTCTAACTATTCACGGCAGCGGGCCAAATCGCAGCTCTCGGCCACGCCGTTCGCTGGTGGTGCACCTTATGCCGGAGGGCACGCGCTATCGGGCCGGAACACCCGGCGATGGACACATGAATGTGCGCCTGCTGAGCGGTAAGGACGGCGACTATTTTGCCGGCCCCTATTTTCCCGTTCTCTATCGTGAAGGAACGGGCGAGAACCCTTGGCGTGTGCAGTAAAAGTCCACGCGGTTGCAAGAGCGCTTCTGGAAGATAGGTGCAAGGTGTGCCGCTAGCGTTTTTCCATTGCCGTGAGGAGGGCAGCGTATTTTTCTGCCACAAATCGGCGTTTCACTTTGAGGGTGGGCGTTAGCTCACCGCCTTCGATGGAAAAAGCGTTGGGCACGAGTTGAAAGCTGCGCACTTTCTCGAAATCGGCCAAGTCGGTGGTGTGAGCATCTATCTCGTTGCGGTAGAGTTTTTGGACTTCCGGGTTCTTAAGCAGGTTTTCGCGGTTATCGGTAGGGAGGCCTTTTTCTTGCGCCCATGCTTCCAGCCTTTCGAAGTCTGGCACGATAAGAGCCGACACAAGCGGTTGCTGATCGCCGAAGAGCACTGCCTCTGCAATAAAACGGCTTTGCTTTAGCAGGGCTTCTACGCTTTGTGGAGCCACCTTTTTCCCGTTACTGAGTACGAGGATATCCTTTTTACGGTCGGTAATTTTGAGATAGCCATCTGCAGAAAGCTCTCCGATATCGCCGGTATGGAACCATCCCTCCTCATCAATGGCCTCTTGGGTGGCTTGCGGCTTGTTGTAGTAGCCCTTCATACAACCCGGACTGCGCACCAGGATTTCGCCATCTTGGGAGAGCTTGAGTTCGACGTGAGGCAGCAGTGTGCCCACCGTTCCGATGCGCTGTTTGCCGGGGCGGTTGATGGCGATGACACCGGCTTCAGAAAGCCCATAGCCCTCCATAATGGGCACACCCAGCCCCAGAAATATCTCCGCCAGATGGGGAGCAAGGGGAGCGCCGCCGGAGACGCAGTAGCGGAGTCGGCCGCCGGTAACGCGCTCTCGAATTTTACGCAGCACCAAACGCTCCGCCAGAGCATATTGAGTCGCCAGCAAGGGATCGAGGCGCTGAGGGCCTTCCGTGCCGGAGCGTTTGCGTGCGACCTTTCGGGCCACCGAGAGCGCCCACTCGGCAACGCGCCGCTGTTTTGGTGGGGCTTGCTTAAGAGTGTCTTCCACCTTTTCGTAGATGGCTTCCCAAAGCCGAGGCACGCAGAGAAGGGCTGTGGGTCGTACCAGCCTTTGAAGCTCATCCACGAAGGTCATTAGCCCTAGAGAGTAGACGATACAGGCGCCGACGCGGAGCGGAAGGTAGTAGCCACCGACACGTTCGGTGATGTGGCTGAGCGGTAGGAAAGAGAGGAAGACATCACCGGGGCCGAGCTGAGCGATCGGCTCTTCTACCACGGCATCGGGGGTGTGGAGGAGGTTGGCATGGGTAAGCATGGCACCTTTCGGTTCTCCGGTAGTTCCTGAGGTATAGATCAGGGTCGCCAGATCGTCGGGTTGCACCTGAGCGCTCAATGCATCGAGTTCGGCCTCCGACTTTCCATGTCTAGCGCCGATAGCCTTCACCTCATCGAAGGCCAAGGCCCCCTCCGCTTCCAGTTCGGTTTGGGTTCCGGTCATGCTGACGAGGTATTCAAGCGAGGGCAACTCGGCACGATGGGCTTGAATTTTCTGACGCTGTTTCTGGTCGGCCACGATGGCCATACGCGCCCCCGAATCGCGCAGATAGTAGGCCACTTGGCTTGCGGTAAGCGTGCCGTAGATGGGCACCGTAACGATGCCGAGGGATTGGGCGGCCAGGTCGGCGATGGCCCATTCCACGCGATTTTCATGGGACATAAGGGCGAGGCGATCGCCTTTGCGCAGCCCGAGAGCATCGAGGCCTCGGCGGAAGGCGCGGACTTGTTCATCGAATTGCCGGTAAGTCCAGAAGGTGTAGTCCTGGTTACGTGAGGAGCGAAACCCTACGGCATTGGCGTTGGGGTAGGTTTGTACCGTCTGTTGGAACATGGTGTAGAGGGTACGTGGTTGCATAGCGCTGTCCATCCTTCAGTGGGTTTGTATCATGCTGTCTTCATCGAGAATATATACAGTGAGGACGCAGAAGAAGACCTTTAGGTTTCGTTGTATTGGGTAATTATATACCCGAATTTAACATCGGAAAGAAGCGCCACATCCTTCCAACTTTAAGCACTGCACGGGCATTCCGATCAATTTTCCAGCTGTTGCAGTTTGCCCAGCCCCGGCATTATTGCTCTTGGCCTCCAGGCAAAAAATGTTTTGCCAAACTCTTGACAACACGTCCCGGCTTTGTTATAATATAACTACACAACCCTACAAACCTTTCCTGCTACTTCTCTGCTCGTTAAGGAGGTCGCAACCATGAAGGCTTTGGCAGTCCACCGGCTCGTGGCGCGTTTGGGGCTTTGCGCCCCTTCCCGTTTTGCCCCCTGGCAACGGCTCTGTGCCCTTACCACCCTCGGCAGCTTTGTCTGGAGCTTTGTGCTCTCGGCTCCCTGTGTGGCCATTGCCCAAACTCGTGAGCATACCCCCCCCCCTAATTGCTAACAATAAAAACCCCATGAACTTCCCCAAACCTAAACGCTCGCAACCCCACTTCTCCATCAACTACCTCCAACCGGCCCCCAAGCCTCCCCATCCGCTCGCTCCGGCCACACGCTCCCTCTCGCTGCTGGATGCTCTGGGGCAACCCACCCAATCCGTCTCCCCCACCCAACGCCTCCTGTGGCGCAAACGGCTCCATCAGCCCAAGCTCTCCCCCCTCTCCGCGGCCTGGCTGCACCTGTGGCTGGCCCAGACCGCTTTAGGTCAAGACCAGCATCCCCAAGCCGCTCTTGAGGAGTTGGCGTGGGTAAGGCATTTCGCCCAACCCACCTGGTCGGTCTACGGCTTGGCCCTCTACGACACC
>NZ_DATGLN010000020.1:0-2324 GCF_035294165.1 Chthonomonas sp. | reverse complement strand
TTGATTGGGGCGCAACTGCAGGTTGTCCCGAATGCGAACGGTGGGCAGCACAATCCCCAGCTCCATCGCGATCTGTTTGCGCACCCCTCCTACCCGCTCTGCGAGGTCACCCCCCTCCTCCGGCAGGGCCAAAGGCACCAGACCACTGCCGAGTTCAAGCTCGATGGTCTCCACATTCAACAGCGGCAGCACGGCCTCCGGCCCTTTAGGGGCGGCATTGGCAGCAAGCTTCTGCTTCTCGCTCTCTTTTAACGCGCGTTTCTGCTCTTCCTCCGCACGTCGCGTTAAGAAAAAGGCCCCACCGCCGGCAGCCGCCGCCAAAACGAGGAGCTGAAGTTTAGGAAAGCCCGGCAATAGCGCCAGCATAGCCATTAACCCGGAAACGATGATGAGCGGACGTGTGCCCTGAAACAGCTGTTGGAAAAAGGCCTGCGCGATCGGCTTTTCCGAGCCGGCCCGCGTGACGATAAGGCCTGTGGCCGTGGAGATAAGTAGCGCCGGAATCTGACTGACCAGTCCTTCACCAATGGTAAGCAGGGTGTACGACTGTAGCACGCTCATCACATCGCCCCCACGGCTCAGCCCCAAAGCAAACCCGCCTACGATGTTGATGATAATGATCAGGATAGCGGCGATGGCATCGCCTCGTACGAATTTGCTCGCACCGTCCATCGCCCCATAAAAATCGGCCTCTAGCTCGATCTGTTTACGCCGTTCTTTCGCCTGCTCCTCGTTGATCAGCCCTGCATTGAGATCGGCATCTATGGCCATCTGTTTGCCGGGCATGGCATCCAAAGTGAAACGGGCGGCCACCTCCGCCACGCGTCCGGCACCGTTGGTGATTACCACAAACTGCACCACCACCAGAATCAGAAAGGCGATGATTCCCACGATGTAGTTGCCGCCCACCACGAACTTTCCGAAAGCCGCAATCACCTCGCCCGCATGGCCGGTGCCCAAAATCAGCTTCGTGGCGGCCACATCGAGGGCCAAACGAAAGAGCGTCATGATCAACAGAAGCGAGGGGAAGATGCTGAACTGCAGGGGTTCCACGGTGTAGAAGGCCGATAGGAGAATGAGGGCAGACCCCCCTATATCCACCACCAAAAGCAGATCGAGCAACCACTCGGGCAGCGGCACAATGAGCATGCCAAGCACCAGAATGAAAAGAATGGCCAGCACCATGTCGGCACTGCGCGTGATCCGTTGGAGGAAAGAGCCAAAACCTTGTGAGAGCGACGTGGGAGCCGAGGTCATCTGCTAAACATCATCTCCTGTTGGGCATGAAAGAGACCCTAAGGTGGTCTATCTTTCATTATCGGTAAGGAGATGAACCGTTTGCAGGGAGAGTTTAGCTCTCCTGCCAAGCTCCTGCAACCTAGAGCTGGCTGCCTAGGGAGCGAGGACGTCTTGATCACCCAAGGGCTTGAGCCAGCCGCAAGAGGCTAGGCAGGGATGGGGGTAGGGTGCATGGGTAGGCCCCTCGTGCCTACCTTTCTCCAAGCTAAGTAAAGCGCTAGCGCAGAGGGTTGTGCGCACACCATTCAAAAAGGGCGAGCCACTCGTCACGTTGACGGGCCACAAGCTCCGGGAGGTCTCTTCCACCCGCTTTAGCAACGAGGTCTACCAACTCGGCCGGCTTTAACTCCGGTCGCTCACGCAGCAGCGGATGAGAGGCTGCCCGACGCATCCAGTAGTGACTATTGGAGAAGTCGCCCTCCCGCCGATGCATAATGCCATGCCAAAAGGCGCCGGTGGGGTCGGGAAGGTTTTGGCAAATGGCATGACAACGTTCCAGGTCATCCACGTAAAGCCAAAGGCCGGCGGCCAGATCGGGCCGATCACGCAGAGCGGTCTCTTGCAACACATGCTTCACCAACTCCACATGATGCGGATGACTGCCCAATAGATGGGGCATGGCCTGCTCCACAGGCACAGCATCAAAGAGCGGTTTGCAGGCAGCAGCGATGGTCCCAGGTAACGTCAACGGTGTGACCTCCTTTCAGAAACGCTCGAAACGCTCAACATCGAGCACAAAGCAGACAGCACCACCTACCAACACCTTTACTGGGCTTGGCATAAAGGTACCCACCGGCGCCGCATCGGGGGGAAGCACATTCACGAACTGTTCCCGCGTTTTACAACTCTCTCCGATAACCTCAATCACCTTATCTACATCTTTAGACTCGACGCCGATAAGCAGCGTTACGTTGCCCTCTCGAAGAAACCCGCCCGTGCTGGCAATTTTGGTGAACTGAAATCCGTTGCGCAGAAGGGCCTCGGTAATTCGATTTTTGTCACGATCGTGGACAACCGTAATAACC
>NZ_DATGLN010000019.1:0-2316 GCF_035294165.1 Chthonomonas sp. | reverse complement strand
TTGATTGGGGCGCAACTGCAGGTTGTCCCGAATGCGAACGGTGGGCAGCACAATCCCCAGCTCCATCGCGATCTGTTTGCGCACCCCTCCTACCCGCTCTGCGAGGTCACCCCCCTCCTCCGGCAGGGCCAAAGGCACCAGTCCACTGCCGAGTTCAAGCTCGATGGTCTCCACATTCAACAGCGGCAGCACGGCCTCCGGCCCTTTAGGGGCAGCATTGGCAGCAAGCTTCTGCTTCTCGCTCTCTTTCAACGCGCGTTTCTGCTCTTCCTCCGCACGTCGCGTTAAGAAAAAGGCCCCGCCGCCCGCAGCCGCTGCCAAAACAAGCAGTTGAAGCTTAGGGAAGCCCGGCAATAGCGCCAGCATAGCCATTAACCCGGAAACGATGATGAGAGGACGTGTGCCCTGAAATAGTTGCTGGAAAAAGGCCTGCGCGATTGGCTTTTCCGAGCCAGCCCGCGTGACGATAAGGCCTGTGGCCGTGGAGATAAGTAGCGCCGGAATCTGGCTGACCAGTCCTTCCCCTACGGTAAGTAGGGTGTATGATTGTAGCACGCTCATCACGTCGCCCCCACGGCTCAGCCCCAAAGCGAACCCGCCCACAATGTTGATGATAATGATGAGGATAGCTGCGATGGCATCGCCTCGCACGAATTTGCTTGCGCCGTCCATCGCCCCATAAAAATCGGCCTCTAGCTCGATCTGTTTACGTCGCTCTTTCGCCTGCTCCTCGTTGATCAGCCCTGCATTGAGATCGGCATCTATGGCCATCTGTTTGCCGGGCATGGCATCCAAAGTGAAACGGGCGGCCACCTCCGCTACGCGTCCGGCACCATTGGTAATTACCACAAACTGCACCACCACCAGAATCAGAAAGGCGATGATTCCCACAATGTAGTTGCCGCCCACCACAAACTTCCCGAAAGCCGCGATCACCTCGCCTGCATGGCCGGTGCCCAAAATCAGCTTCGTGGCGGCCACATCAAGGGCCAAGCGAAAGAGCGTCATGATCAGCAGAAGCGACGGAAAGATGCTGAACTGAAGTGGTTCCACGGTGTAGAAGGCCGATAGGAGAATGAGGGCCGATCCCCCTATATCTACTACCAAAAGCAGATCAAGCAGCCATTCGGGAAGTGGCACGATGAGCATGCCGAGCACCAGAATGAACAGAATGGCCAGCACCATGTCGGCACTGCGCGTGATCCGCTGGAGGAAAGAGCCAAAACCTTGTGAGAGCGACGTGGGAGCCGAGGTCATCTGTTAAACATCATCTCCTGTTGAGCATGAAAGAGAACCTAAGGTGGTCTATCTTCATTATCGGTAAGGAGATGAGCTGTTTTCAGGGGGAGTCTATCTCACTTGCAAAGCCTCTGCTGCCTAGGAGCGAGGGTGTCTTGACCACCTAAGGGCTCGCAAGAGGACAGGTGCCCGTAGGGATAGGGTAGGCTTTTTAGGGGAGGCCTTATGCCTGCCCTACTGCGAGAAGCTGTCCCCCAGCAGATAAAGCGCTAACGCAGAGGGTTTTGAGCGCACCATTCAAAAAGGGCAAGCCACTCGTCACGTTGACGGGCCACAAGCTCTGGCAGGTCTCGTCCACCCGCTTTAGCAACGAGGTCTATAAACTCGGCCGGCTTTAACTCCGGTCGCTCACGCAGCAGCGGATGAGAGGCCGCCCGACGCATCCAATAGTGGCTGTTGGCGAAGTCGCCCTCTCGCCGATGCATAATGCCATGCCAAAAGGCACCGGTGGGGTCGGGTAGGTTCTGGCAAATGGCATGACAACGTTCCAGGTCATCCACGTAAAGCCACAGACCGGCGGCCAGATCGGGCCGATCGCACAGGGCAGGCTCTTGCAGTACCTGCCTCACCAACTCCACATGATGCGGATGAGTGCCTAACAGATGGGGCATGGCCTGCTCCAGAGGCACGGCCTCGAAGAGCGGTTTGCAGGCAGCAGCGATGGGCTCAGGTAACGTCAACGGTGTGACCTCCTTTCAGAAACGCTCGAAACGCTCAACATCGAGCACAAAGCAGACAGCACCACCTACCAACACCTTTACCGGGCTTGGCATAAAGGTACCCACCGGCGCCGCATCGGGGGGAAGCACATTCACGAACTGTTCCCGCGTCTTGCAGCTCTCGCCGATAACCTCAATCACCTTATCCACATCTTTGGACTCGACGCCGATAAGCAGCGTTACGTTGCCCTCTCGAAGAAACCCGCCCGTGCTGGCAATTTTGGTGAACTGAAATCCGTTGCGCAGAAGGGCCTCGGTAATTCGATTTTTGTCACGATCGTGGACAACCGTAATAACC
>NZ_DATGLN010000018.1:0-4926 GCF_035294165.1 Chthonomonas sp. | reverse complement strand
AAATAGAGCCTGGTAACTGGATGGTACGAGGGCCGGCTGCATATGCAGCCGGCCCCGTGGGAGCGGAGAGGAGCGCTTCCAGCAACTAATCTGCCGGATGTTTTCCGGCCCAAAGTGCTAGAGCCGCTCCCAATTCTTCATTCCGAAAGGTTTCCCTTTCGGGATCTTCTTCGATCCGTCCTCTAAGATATTCTTCGAGGTTCACGTTATTGACGAGGTCCGCCACGTTACGCTCATTTCTCCCTAGCGGACCGATCTCAAAGAAAGTTTCTTCAGGCGGCGGCCCAAAGATGGTCATAGAATTCCCCCCTTTCAGAGAGGTGACTAAGTGCTCCAGAAACGCACTACGAGGCCAATAAAATGGGCGGGCCACCGCGTTGTGGTCCCGCCCGTAGAGAAACGGCATCACCCCCTTTCATCGGGAATATTGTGAAAATGGGCGGGCCACCGCGTTGTGGCCCGGCCCGGGGAGATTATTTGTTCCCGCTGCGCCTCTGGCGACTCCGGCGGCGTTTCTTCTCGCCCGGGCCCCCAGCCTTCGGCGCCCCAGTCCCCGGCACGCCCGGCGCCGGGGACTGGGGCGCCGAGGACTGGGGAGCTGACCCTGTTGAGGCTTGCGAGCGTCTCAGCTCATTGGGGATCGCCGGACGGCCCTGCTCGGGGGATTTCCCGGAAGGCTGCGGAGTTGCCGCGGGTGTCGGGCGTGCAGACGATGGACCCGATCCTATGGGAGTAGGCGTCTGAGGCTTCGGAATGGGCGGATATCCCGCCAGAGGCTGGCTCTCAGACCTCCCAGCCTTTTGTTGAGTGGCTCGCTGCGGCTGGGACGCAGGCGGCTGCCCAGTCGAAGGTTGCGCGAGGGGTGACTGCGGCGCCCCGGCCGGCGGTTGTGGGGGCTGCGTTGGGGAGGCTCCACGTCGCCGCAAACGGGGGCGGATGGGCAGCATCTCCTCGATTGCCTGCCCAGCGTCGCGTACCGTCGCTGCAAAGTTTTGCATCAATCGCCCCACTAGATACATGTAGGCCCCAGATGTGTACAACTTCTCGCACACATCTGGTGAAAGGTATCGCGCTACAACTTCTTTCACGTAATCTTCCCTCAACCCCCCACTCCTCCAGAGAAAATCAATCATGCTTACGGTTTCCGAGGGGCTAAGTCCTGCGAAGAGCCTGTCCAAGCGCTCCCTACCTAATCTTCCCTTTTTTAATATTTCTTCAAAGAGCTCGGGAGTTAGAAGCTCCAAGCCCTGTATACATAATCTGTTTGTGATCGGCACCACAAACAGATCCACCAGATCGCTACTCCCTAAAGCCCTCACCACCTTCGCCTGAACGGCTCTGTCAACCTTCAGAACCTTTATGATCTCCTCCACTAATGCCAACTTGATCCGACGCTCAGCCTCTGTGCCATCTGGCACAGAGGCCAGATTCCATATGAGGAATCTGATCTGGCGAGCGTTAAGACGACCGATGGCCCTTGACAAGGCCGATCGGTTCTTTTGCAGGTGTTGAATGAATTCGCCGGGCTTCGTAAACATCCCCTCTAGGGCACGGGCGACATCCATGTCGCCCTGGCTCAACAACGTATATAGTGAGTACCGAATGGTGTCTACGGTATTCGAGCCGAGAGACTGGATGCCAGTGCGCAAGACCAGCAAGGTGATCGCTTGGTGGCCCTTAAATAGCGCGTCTGAAATTTGCCCAACGCCAAATCCTATGGCGGCTGAAAGGGCTGCAAGCAGAGAGCTAATGACCAGACCGCTATAGTAGCCCCCCAACTCATCAACCGTTTGAGGTTTGCGGCCCACGCGTACCATCCAGTTTAGGTGGCCGCTCACGATGCCCCCAACTAATGCATTGGTGGCAGCAGGCGCGGCCGTAGCTAGCCAGGGTAGGAAGCCTGGCGCCGCTCCATTCCTATAAACCCAGCTACTAGTCAGGCTTAATAATATAACCAAGAGGCAAGAGGTCAAGCACCCCTGAACCGCTCTCCTCCAGATGCGGTTCCTCGAAGGGGAACGCTGTTTCAACTTAGCTCGGCCTCCGAGGAGGCCGCCAAGGGCAAGAATCATTGTAACTGCAAGTCCGACAGTTGCTCCCCCAGCAACGTTCGCAGTGTTTAAGTAGACGACTGCCGCAGGTCCATTGACAGAGTCACGATACCCTGCTCTTGACAAGAGTGTGGGAAGCACTCCTTGGGAGAGTGCTACCACGACCATCCCGACAAGGGATGCCAAAAACAACCCCAAGGTTTTCCTCCCAAGTGCCGCCCTCTCCACCGAATCCTGAGGTTCCATGCTGCCATGTTCCAACCAAAAGGCCAACTCGGCCTGGATAAGATTAAAACCAAACGCCAATCCAACCACCACTAAGGTGAGGACCGCGACACCACCAGCCGCAGCAGTAAGCAATTGCTGGATAGCAACTGCCCCCCCCGTCAGGCCGATCGCTATCGTAATCGGCCTGACATTAAGTGACGGCTTCCAAAAACCTAGTAAGAGTAAGAGGCTAATAAGGAGGGCTACAGCTACAAGGGTCCTCACCACATTACCTCCCCCCAAAGAATCAACTATCGTCTGTATGACCGCACCGGTCCCACCCGACCTCGGCAAAATTTGTGATTGAAGCAACATATAAACCTCCTTTTTTGCCGGGTCGGGTCGCCTCCCCGGCTTCGTGCATGAAAACAACAAACCCCCACCCGGCTCTGTGCTGCTACAGAGCCGGGTGGGGGGTGGTTATAGGATCTTGTAAATCAGGAGAGGGCGCGCATTAGCGCGTCATATATCTCCTGCCGCTTGCCTATGAGATCGCAATAGCGGTCAGGCGCACAGATGACGTAAGCCCTCTGCTGGATCTCAGGCCAGCGTGGCGCGCGCGGGTCCTCTCCGGTCGCCTCTTCCCAGGAGAGCAGGGTCCTTTCAGGCAGAAGCACCCTAATGGGCTCATCCCGCCCCATCCTTTTGGGCGGGACGAAGAGGATCTCATGATCCTCAATGCTCAGCTGCCCCGCAAGTTGCACTTCTAATAAGCGGCGTCGCTCTGGGTCGCGCGCAAGACTATAAAACGCTTGGGTGGGCTCTAAAGAAAGTATTTCCTTGTATTGGTTGCGTACCACGAAGGCACTCACCAACTCCCGCACTGAACGCACTGAAAGCCGCTCGGGATCCATCAAAAGATCCAACAGTCCTTTATCATCTTGACAACGGATCAGCTCTGGAGTGAGAGCACTCCGGAGCAGTGCATCCTGCACTGCACGTGTAAGCATGCTCTCATAAGCTCTCACCACAGGGTGCCAATATATACCGTAAAGCTCATCGCGGAGGGCCAGCATGTGCAAAACGTAACCGACCCCCTCGGATCTAAGAACGAGTTCATCACGATGCACTGTCAGAGCCCCCAGAATTGTGGAAAGAACCAAACTGGGGACGTGTCGACCCGAATAAAACAGATCTCTCTTGATATAGTCCAATTTATCAACGTCGATCGGCGCGGATAGAATCCTCGAGAGTATACGGTTAACCCCAGACACTCTATTAGGATCGATGAAATCCGCTACTTGCGCAGGCGAAACCCCGTAGTTCTGCAGGATTTCGGCAATCTCCCCATTTTCAATGAACCATCTCCCAACCGTCTCATGAGAGGGTAGCACACCCTCTAAGGTGTGCGAAAATGGTCCATGGCCCAGGTCGTGAAGCAGGGCGGAGATCAAAAACGCTCCCATCACACTTTCTTCAATCCTCAGCCCCCCCTCCTTCTTTAGATGTTTCACAGCCTGAAGCGCTAAGTAGTAGACTCCAAGGGAGTGCTCATGTCTCGAGTGAACAGCTGTCGGGACGACAAGTCTAGCTAGGGTTTGCCCCACGCCTAGCAGCCGCTTAAAGGCAATCGTTCCTACAAGCTCTCTTTCGAGCACCCCTATCGGGAAGGCTCCGTGAACAGGGTCCCCCACCAGCCCCACCACGGAGCCGATAGGGGCAGCACAGCCCGTAAACTCATTCCGCTTGTTTTTCATTTTTTACCTCCATGGCGCACCACACCCCGACCCGGCTGTATTGGGAGAGAAGGTTGGAACGGGTGGGGGGCCTTGAACAACGCCCTGCTCCCTTCTCCAGGCAGCGCGGGCACAAAAAGGGGCACGAGGTGTGGCATTTCCTCGCGCCCCAGACAGTAAAAAGCCGCGACCAGGAACATATGCGGGCGCATGGTTCCCAGACGCGGAATAAGGAAGTATGCTAGCGCAGGCTCTCTCGGGGATGCACGCATGGAGTGAGCGCGCATCAAGCCATTGGCGCTTGTTGCTCTTCGAGGCAACGGAGGAGCAAGCTCGACTCCGCAGGTGAAGGGAAGAGCGGTGAACCTTCACCGTTCGCAGGCTCGTGATAGCGGTGAGCCTGCTATCTCCTCCAGGCTTGCCATGCCGGAGGGATTTATGATCTATCTTCTACTTTTCCCTGTACTGGTCCGGCGTTAAAAAATCAAGTCTTGCAGGGCCTCAAGCCGCGTGAGAGGGTGGGCTGGGGGGATGTGCGAAGGCAAGAGATGCTCGCGCCGGGGCGCTCTTCCCGGACGACTCAGCACCTGCGGTGCTTCGCAAAGGTAATAGAGTGGTACGTGAGGAGCGGGCGATGCCCGCTCCTCACGTACCACTCTATTACGGGAGGGGACGGGCGGATCCTTCGCTGCCGCTCAGGATGACATGATCCGACAGGATGACAGGGGTGGGGGGATGACTGCATATACGAGAGGATGAGAGGGGGACGCGCGCGAATGAGCGTGGTTTCGCGAAACCAGTGTTGAGTATGGGGCTTCGCGGGGAAATCGCGGGGCATTCTGTCCCTGCTCTCCTCTTACCTTCGCTGCCGCCGCTCTGTACACTGGAAGGACCCGGCGGCCAGGGCTATTACGAGGTTTAAGAAAATAATC
>NZ_DATGLN010000017.1:0-4905 GCF_035294165.1 Chthonomonas sp. | reverse complement strand
AAATAGAGCCTGGTAACTGGATGGTACGAGGGCCGGCTGCATATGCAGCCGGCCCCGTGGGAGCGGAGAGGAGCGCTTCCAGCAACTAATCTGCCGGATGTTTTCCGGCCCAAAGTGCTAGAGCCGCTCCCAATTCTTCATCCCGAACGGTTTCCCTTTCGGGATCTTCTTCGATCAGTTCTCTAAGAAATTCTTCCATGGGCACGTTATAGGCGAGCTCCTTTGCTTCTATTTCATTACGTCCGAGTGGTCCTACCCCAAAGAAAGAGTCTGCCGCTTTGGTCCATTCTAACATAATTTCCTCCTTTCATCAGAAGAGGTGACTAAGTGCTCCAGAAACGCACTACGAGGCCAATAAAATGGGCGGGCCACCGCGTTGTGATCCCGCCCGTAGAGAAACGGCATCACCCCCTTTCATCGGGAATATTGTGAAAATGGGCGGGCCACCGCGTTGTGGCCCGGCCCGGGGAGATTATTTATTTTGCTGCTTGTTCCGCCGCCGGCGGCGGCGTTTCTCAGTGTCTGCCCCGCGCGCCGGCTTCGCGGACGGCTGCCTGGCCGTCTGTTTGAGGGAACCCGGCTGCGTGGGGGGCGCTTGTACAGGAGGGGAGGTGGGCTGCTGAGTCCTCGGGGCACCCGCCTGCGTCTGCATAGAGGCAGGCCGAGTGATTGGCTGCTCGGGCAGACGTGAGCCTGTCTCCTCCTCAGTGACAGGTTCCGCTGAGGACGGAGGCAGAGCCTGCGCAGGCTCTGCCTTCGCTGAGGAGGCTTGCGGGCCTCTCAAACGCGCGTCCCTTGCCCTACGGCGCTGATCGGGGGACCGTGGCCGCCCTGGGGAGGGGCTGCCCTGCGTGGGACCACCCGGCCGAGTGGGGGACGGCGGTGGGAGAGGTGGGTAGGCCGTTTGCGGTGCTGTAGGATCGGGCTGACTGGGGGGGGCTGGCTGCGCGTGGGGCGGCTGCGGCGCCCCGGCCGGCGGTTGTGGGGGCTGCGTTGGAGTGGTCGGAGCGGCCGAACCGCTCACGCTCTGAAGAGCGTGAGCGTATGAGGGGGACTCCTGACAATATTGGAATATCAATCTAGAGCCCATGTTTGGTAAGGTCTCCGGGTGATACCGCAGAATGCATTCCCATACAGGCTCTGTCAGAAAGGGTATCAGTGCCCATTCGACGAATCCGAAGCGCAGGGCGCCGCAGTCCACAAGCGCCTTCATTACCCACGCGACCTCCTCCGGCGTCAGAGAACTTAAAGCCTTCCGCAAAATTCTTTCACTTAGCTCTCCTCCCTCGATGAAAGAGTATAACTTCTGCGGTGGGAGGAGATTGAGGGCGGCTACGTTGAGCCGCCCTGGGATTAGTATAAGGAGGAGAGTGCTTTCTTTTAAACTATTCACCACTCTCCGCCCAACCACCCGATTCTCCGCAAGCGCATGGCACAGAGCTTCGCATACTTGAAACTGATCACTCAACTCCAGGCTCCATAGATTGCTGAACAAAAATCTTAGGCTACGTACATCTAACGTCCCTAGCTTCTCTACAAACCCGGCCGCCGAAACTCTATCTCCCAATTCACTTATTAGCTCTTTCGGCCGATCAAACCCTGCCGCCATCGCGACGGCAAGGGACATGCGATTCGTCCGCAGCGCGGCATAAATTCCATACCGCACTGTATCGACTGCGGAGCTAATAACCGTTTGCATTGTAGAGAATAAGTTTTGCTGAATCGCCCGCGGGAACCCGAAAAAGAGTACACTCCCCAGCAGACTTGCTGCCCCGAACCCTAATAGAGCTGAGAGTAGCGTCAGACTGGAGCTTATGAGAATAGATTTGTAATACTCCCCCTCCTCTCTTCTCGAATGGGGCATGTGCCCCATTCGGACAAACCAGTTCATGACGGCGCCCAGGTAGCCCCCTATGAGGGAGCTAATGGCCGCCGGCCCTACGGTTTGGACGGCGAGCGGGACCGGTAGCACTCCTGGTTGCCCCCTGTAGAACCAGGCAGCAGCCCCACAAAGGGCTGCCACCACGAAGAGCAGCAAGGCAAGGAGGTATACCTCCCTCCTCAGTCGCGCCACCTCCTCAAAGGTTCTATCGAGGAACGTTTGACGGGTCCCCCGCAACCCGCCCCTGGCAAGTATGATAACTGCGACCAACCCGACCCCAGGCCCAATCACTGATTGGGCCATCCCTGTTACTACCAGTGCTGGCGCCGTCCCCGGGACGAACCCCAGAAGGGGCAGAACGACCTGCCCCACCGCCACCACCAGCGATATCAATACCATCCCAGCAAACGATATAAACATCGTGCCCACCGCCTTTCTCGCCACCTCGGCCATCTCCTGGGGGGTCTCAGGGCGGTATCCCCCAGCCGCAATGGCGCTGGCGGACTCCGCCTGTAGCTGATTGTATAAGAAAGCAATGCCGAGCAAAACTACTGATAGGGACGCGGGAGTCCCTCTTATTAAGCGGGACAGCCCCCAGGCTGCCAGCCCCCCGGTCAGCAGTGCAAAGCCACGTGATAGTACCAAGTAAAAGCTGCCATACTTTTCGAATAGTCGGAAAGAAATGAGGAGAATGAGGAGAATGAATCCTATACTTCCCACCTGGACGAGGGCCGCAGGCCCCCCAAGCGCAGAGATGAGCAAACTGAAGAAGGACTCCGAAGCCTGCAAATGGACGAACAACATGATGACCTCCTTTTTGCCGGGGGCAGTTCGCCTCACCGACCTCTGTGAAAGCGGAAAACAACACCCCCACCCGGCTCTGTGACAGCACAAAGCCGGGTGGGGGTGGGGTTATGGAATGAAGGGCTGAGACGAAATTAGGACAGGGCGCGAGCGAGCGCCTCCCATACCTCTTGCCGCTTTTCCTTCAAGTCGTCATAGAGGTGAGGCGCACAGAGGACGCGCGGCACTTGCTGCACCTCGGGCCAGCGAGGCGCGCGCAGGTCCTCGCCCGTGACCTCCTGCCAGGAGAGAACTCCCCCATCGGAGTTTAAGATCCGGGGAGGATCATCCCGCCCCATGATCCGGGGAAGATCCAACAAGATAGAATGGCTATTTAGTTTGAACTTCACTCCCATCTGTTGCTCAACCCATCGGCGCTGGGGTGCCTTCATTTCAAGTGTTACCCCAGGAAGATGAAAATTTGATAAAGTCAGCAGCTCGCGATACTTCTGGCGCTTCTGAAAAGCGCGAGATAGTTCTCTTGTGCTGGAGGGCATGTTGCTGTTCCCCAGCATTGTAAGCAAGCGCTCATCACCCAATCTCCCGATCAGATCGGGAGAAAGTGCTCCATTAATCAACGCGTCCTCCACTGCCCTATTAATCATCCTATCATACGTTCGGACGTCTGGATGCCAGTAAACCTGAGCATACAATTCCTCTCTTAATTTTCTTACAACCTGAACGGGTTTCAGTGCTTCTTGTTGCAGAAGAAGCTCTCCGTTCTGGATCCGAAGGCCGTTCAGAATTTTGTCGCATTCAATCGAGTACGGGCTGGACAGCAGTCCTGTGTAAAACCCATCTCTGGGCACATAGTCAAGCTTGTCCACGTCCATCCACCCGGAAAGGAGGCTTAGAAGAGCCTTGCATGCAACCTGCTTCTCAGGTGGATCAATGAAATCCGCCACCCTTTGGGGAGAAAGCCTCTTTTTCTTGATAATGTTAGCGATTTCCCCCTCTTGAATAATTTCTCTACCTACTTTCTCATGAGTTTGTAATCCATCTACCGGATCAAGAGTATGAGAAAAAGGTCGATGCCCTATATCATGGAGCAAACAAGCTACCAGGAATTCTCTTAAAGTAGTTTGCTGGGTCCCCCTCAAATCTCCCAGCGCCCATAAATGGGCAATCGCCTTACGTCCCAGGAAGTACACTCCTATGCTATGCTCGTACCGACTATGGTTAGCAGTCGGTATAATCAGCTTCGCGGGGAGTTGCCCCACCCCCCGCAACCGCTGGAAAGGGGAAGTATTTACTAGCTGGGCTTCCAGACCAAACAGCGTAAAGGCCCCATGTATCGGGTCTTCAATTCGCAGAATCGTCGGAGTTGGCTCCAACCAACTTGGCAGCTTCATATTTTTTCTCCTCCTGGCGCTCCCGGCAGGCAGCGCGAGCGCAAAAAGGGGCACGAGGTGTGGCATTTCCTCGCGCCCCTGACAGTAAAAAGCCGCGACCAGGAACATATGCAGGCGCATGGTTCCCTGGTCGCGGCTTATGATTCGTATAGCGCCAGGCTCTCTCAAGGATGCACGCAGGGAGAGTGTGCGTGCATCAAGCCATCGCGCTCGACGCTCTTCGGATGGCAACGGAGGAGCAAGCTCGACTCCGCAGGTGAAGGGAAGAGCGGTGAACCTTCACCGTTCGCAGGCTCGTGATAGCGGTGAGCCTGCCGTCATTCACCTCCAGGCCGCCACGCCGGAGGGATTGTTATAGCATCTTCTACTTTTCCCTGTACTGGTCCGGCGTTAAAAAATCAAGTCTTGCAGGGCCTCAAGCCGCGTGAGAGGGTGGGATGGGGGGATGTGCGAAGGCAAGAGATGCTCGCGCCGGGGCGCTCTTCCCGGACGACTCGGCACCTGCGGTGCTTCGCAAATGTAATAGAGTGGTACGTGAGGAGCGGGCGGCGCCCGCTCCTCACGTACCACTCTATTACGGGAGGGGGCGGGTGGATCCTTCGCTGCCGCTCAGGATGACAGGGGTGGGGGGATGACTGCATATACGAGCGGATGAGAGGGGGACGCGCGCGAAGGGGTGTGGTTTCACGAAACCAGTGTTGAGTATGGGGCTTCGCGGGGAAATCGCGGGGCATTCTGTCCCTGCTCTCCTCTTACCTTCGCTGCCGCCGCTCTGTACACTGGAAGGACCCGGCGGCCAGGGCTATTACGAGGTTTAAGAAAATAATC
>NZ_DATGLN010000016.1:0-8339 GCF_035294165.1 Chthonomonas sp. | reverse complement strand
TGGTTAGCATCAAGCGGGTAAAGGTTTTGTCGTTTCACTTAAATGATGTATCCGATGATCTCTTCAAGGCCTTCTTGCCACCTGGGTCTTTTATGCGCGATTATATTACTCATCATGACTACCTTGTGGGTGCCAATGGGCTGCTTATTCTAGACCCGCGCTCGGACTGGAATAAGAACCAGCCCTACTTCTGGCGCTGGGCGTTCATCCTAAGCTTAACAGCACTCTTCTTTTTCCTTGTTAGCTTCATCGTCTATCGGCAGCGCCGACCTCGGTTGAAGAAAGGGTAATGCATCCTCTTTTAATGGATGAGCCGAGCATAGAAAAAGGAGTTGTGCTGTATGAGATGTATTCAACAGAAAAAGAAACAGGTTCTTTCTCCGGCGCTTATCGCTCTCCTGCAAGCGGTGGTGAACCTGGGAACGGCCAACACAAAAGCTCTTGCCCGCTACTTAGGGCGTTGTAGCACCACCATAGATACCGAGTTTAAACGCATCTACGCTTTAACCGACACGCATTCCCGTTTAGAGGCCGTAATCTATGCTTTGCGAGTGGGATGGATACAGTTAACACCGCTTGATGAGAACCCTGTCGAGCCTGTTGATAATGAACGGTATAGCAGAGGCCTTGAGGCACCTGGCTGCGGCGCTGGAAGGAAGGAGAAGAGGGAGAGGTGGGTGGCGATAATAATCTAAAGTAACCACTCCATTCCTTAATGTAACCGAAAGTTTCCTCATGGCAAAAGCGTGAGCAGTCTAATACGTCTGGGACTATTTTATATAGTGGCAACACTGTGTGGCGTTATTGCAGGAAAACTGGAACAGCTTCCTACAAGGGGTGGCTGTGGCCCTACGAGCCTTTATGTTCTAGCGTATATGATACACCCTAGACTTGCCTACCCCGACGTAAGTCGCCTCTTCCCTCATCAAGGAGATATCGCCACGATGAGTGATATTCAGTTGGCAGGTAAAAAGCTTGGGGTGCAACTTAGCGGTTACCTGCTCGACCTAAACGTGCTTAGGCAGGAGAAGCCATTAGGCATTGTGCATTTAGATGGCACACATTTTGCTGCAGTTGTCGGATATTCACGTTGCGGCCCTTTGGTAGCAGACCCCGTAGCCTCCGGACACTATGAAGTCGCTTTGATGCCATATCAGGTGTTTAGTATTCGATGGGATGGGGCCATGTTGGTGTGGGACCACGCTTCTTTAGGCAGGAAAAAGTAGTGGTTACTTCTGTGCTCGTTGGAAAATATACTCGTCTTCAAAACGCCGACCGGATAGGGGCGGTGGCTTGTGCTTCTTTTTGCGTAACGTTTGTATGCGTTTACGTGGCATACTATCTTCGCTTGAGCTACTTTTTGTATGACCACTATGGAATGTCAGCCTTCGATCTGGGAATCTTCGATCAGGCCGTTTGGCTTATTAGTCGGGGGCGAGCACCTTGGGTCACTCTGCGCGGGCTACATATTTTGGCCGATCACTCTAGTCTCATCCTCTATCTTATCGCGCCCCTATATCGCTTGTGGTCATCACCTAAACTGTTGCTGTTGCTCCAAACGCTGGCATTGGCGGGTGGGGCTCTTCCCGTATACGGTTTGGGGGTGCATTATACGAAATCCGCTATTTTTGGCCTTGTAATGGCCTGTCTGTATCTGCTCTTCCCCACCATTCAGTGGACGAACGCCTATCAGTTTCATCCAGATGCTTTTGCCCCGGTGCTCTTTTTAGGGGCGCTTTGGATGTATGAAAAACAGAACTATGGAGGCTACTTTTCTCTGCTATTGTTGGCAAGTCTAACAAAAGAGACGACCGGAGCGATTATCTTTGTAGTTGGGTGCCTACTCTGCTTCAAAAACTTGCGGGTGGGGTTAGCGACTTGTCTTCTAGGAGGCCTTGTGGAGTGGACGATGTTAAACATCATAAAACATTTCAATGGCGGGTATCCCTCGGCATATTATCTGCTCTACGCTTCTTACGGGCAGTCTGCTGTAGCCATTATAAAAACGCTGTTACTACATCCACTCTATATCGTTAAAGCGCTCTTTGGGCACACCGGGCTTCTCTATCTGTGGCATCTTCTAGGGATATTCGGTTTCTTGCCCCTCTTCGCTCCCGAGTGGTTGTTCGTTGCAGTGCCGGGAATACTCTTTGTGGTTCTTGTGGAACCTACTCATGTAGAGGTTGCTGCGGGTTATCACTCCCTCTACGCCGTTCCCTTTGTCGTTATGGCTGCATTGGTTGGTGGCAAACGCATCTGGCTGCATTTGCCTCAATGGTGGGCACGAACGGAAATAGGTCTCTTTTGTCTCTTTTGGGGAATAGGGTTTAGCTTTTTGTACAGCCCATTAAATCCAAGGTTCTTTTCTATCAGGGTCTTCGATATTCTTGATGATAACGGGGTTCATGAGATCGACCAGATGCTGAGCATCATTCCACCACATGCGGTAGTTTCGGCTCAGTCGGCATTAACCACCCACTTAAGCCATAGAGCCTTTATCTATAATTTTCCGATGCCCTTTTGTCGGCAAGGTTGGGGAGGCACACCTCAGGCGCTCCGACATATTCTTGACCAAACTCCGCCCAGCCCTCAGGTCTTCAAAACGATTTCACAAGCCTATGCGAACCTGCGCGTAGATTATATTGCGCTATGCCCGATGTTAAGCAGTTTTCCTGTGATGGCACCCTACTGTGATCGGTTTATCCTTATTTTATTGCACTGTCGGAGGTATGGGATAATAGAGATAGGGTGCGATGGCATTTTACTTCAGCGTGGTGCAGATTATGCGGCAGGACTACGCAAACTATCCTCTCTGTCTGGAGTACCTATTCGCTGTGAAAGTGATATAGATAGAGCCTATATGACTTGGAGGGAACGTCAGGTCGCCATAGATGTTCCCTAAGGAGAGAAACCATGTGGACGCAAAAGAAGAAGCGAACGCCCACGCCGAAAAGTGGGTTTACATTGATCGAGTTGCTCGTGGTTATAGCGATAATTGCCTTGCTCGCTGCCCTGATATTTCCTGTGTTTGCAAGGGCGCGTGAGGCGGCGCGTTCCATTGTGTGCCTATCCAATCTAAAGCAGCTTGGGACGGCTATAAGCCTCTATCTGGAGGATTACGACGAAACCTACCCGATGAACCGCCAAGCCGATGCTTTGCACGATTTAGGGGGGTGCACGTCGCCCTCACCAAGCAGCCCACCGAACGACCCATTGGAGGGCAGCAGCGTAAATTGGAAGCGGGAAATTTTACCCTATGTGAAGAGTTTCGATGTATTTCGCTGCCCCTCTAACGGAGATGCATGGAGCACAAACGGATATGCCAGCGTGCCCGGTGATGAGACGAACCTGCTCTATCCAAAATCGCAATGGATCGCTATCTCCTATGCTTACAACGGTAGCTTCTTTCATGAGGGCGTACCTCCCTGCTGGTATGGGGAGGCGAGAACGCGACCGCGCTATGAGACCGAGATCGGCGATGCTTCCGGCCTTGTGTTGCTGTTGGAGTCGCGCTGGAGTTTCCCGGACTTGGGCAGCTGGTTCATCCCGTTGCGCGGCCCTGATAGTGGGGCGCAGGGTCCCTTCCAAAGCCATAACGGGGCTTGTAATTGGCTTTTTGCCGATCTTCATGCAAAACATCTCAAGCCCGATGCCATCTGCCAGATGCACGGATGGTCGGAAAACTACCCAGACCCGACGAACGGCTGCGCGTTGCTTGCCCAGGAAGCACCGGAGTACCGCTAAAGATTGCATGCACTCCGGTCTGTGGCTCGCTTCGATAAGCAGGAACTGTGGGATTTTGTGGCGGGAGAGCGACTGCAGAAGGATTGATGGCAGCCCTAGGTTCGCTCAGAATGTCGCTAAACAGCCTCATGAACTTCTGTTGACGAGCGGGTAGGAGGTTAGTATAATAACCCAAGCAGGAACGGAAGTTCCTAAAACAGGGCGTGTTATAGGGAGGCTATTAAGATGGTGCGTACGGTTATCTCGGATGAGGAAGCAAAGTTTTTTCACGAAAACGGCTACCTTATTTTGCGAAATGTGCTCGCGGAGCCGGAGCTTTCGCGCGTTCAGGCCGCTATGGATGAACTGATGCGTTACGGCAGTGAAACCGTTCGAGACCACCCAGACTATATGTACGGCCGTGGTCATAAGACGGGGCAGCCGGTTTTACAGCGTATCGAGTACGTGATTGATAAGAAAGACGAGATGAAGGTGCTGCTGGGGCATCCGTTCATTCTGAACACGGTGGAGAAGCTGATGGGCCCCGATCTCATTCCCACATGGGATTCGATGGTGCTCAAGCTGCCCGGGGAGGGCATTGTGATTCCATGGCATCGCGATGCCGGCACGGAGCATGTGGGCGATACGCCCATTTTTAACGTGGATTTCTATCTTGATCCGGCAGATTACGACACCTGTGTCTGGGTAATACCCGGCAGCCATCTTTGGAGCAAGGAGCGGACGGCAGCATGGCTGCAGGAGCATGCCAAAGACCACACGCGTGCCGATTTTGAGGCGAGCGGGGCGGTACCGGCCCTGATGTCGCCGGGCGACGTGCTTTTACACAATATTCTAGTGCTGCATGGGTCGCCTGAGAATGCTTCGGAGAAGCTGCGGCGAGTTGTGTACTATGAGTTTCGTACGGCGCATGTGGAGGAGAAGCTGGGGCCGCACACACCCGAATATATTCTGCACAAACAGAAGGTGTTGTTGGCGTGCTTAGAGCGGCGCCGGCAAGCGGACTATATTCCGGCCGACGAGGTTCCCTATGTCTACCACCCGCCGGCCCCGTGGAATCAGGTACAGCTTGCCCCAGGTGAGGAGTTGCCGACCTATCGGTATCCACACGGTGAGTTTTGGCGGGCAGCCTAGTTGGGGCTGTGTATTGGAAAGTGAACGTCACGCTAAGGTGTCTCCTCCTACTTGGTTGGGGCGCTTGTCGTAGGGAACCACCAGCTAACTTTTTGGTCTCTCCTCCCCCTGCAGGGGGAGGGGATGGGGGTAGAGCTGTAGAGATAGACGCCTGTCATTTCGAGATGAACAACTGTCATTTCGAGCCGAAGGCGAGAAATCTTAAGTTTCAGTCCCTATCGGTTCTGAGGGGGGTAGGGGGTGGGGCTGACAATCTCACGGTTCTAGAGTTCAGTTCACCAAGCAAGCCTATCTTATTCGCCCCCTATCCCCTCCTTTCCCCCGATTCGGGAGGTGCTAGCGCACGGCGATGTAGCGGCCAGCGAGATAAGCGATTAAGACAACCTTTCTGGCCGCAGAGGGGGAGGGCGTCGGCCTTGAGGGGAAGGACATCGGCCTTGAAGAGCCGATAATACACCTGTCATTTCGAGCCGAAGGCGAGAAATCTTGCGTTTCGCTTCCCACCAGTTCTGAGGAGCAGGGGTGGGGCTGACAATCTCACGGTTCTAGAGGCAGTTAACAAAGCAAGCTGGCTTTGTTCGCCCCCTATCCCCTCCTTTCCCCCGATTCGGGAGAAAGGGGGCTATCGTGCTAGTTTTTTAAAGGAAAGCTTATTGAAGGAAATCACTGATTAGCTTGTTGGTCTCCTCTCTTCCAGGCCGAGAGAACGAGCAACAGCTTTGCAGGTATCGGCTAGCACCAGGTGTAAAGAGTGATGAGATGATCGTAAAGTAGAAGAGCGCTCAATAACTTGGGAGAGACGGGGGTATGCCGAAGACATTGGTGTTGGAAGTCCCAAACGAAGTCTATCAGGCTTTGCAACAAGAGGCCGCCAAGACGGGGAAGGCGCCGGAGCAGTTGGCCGCCGAATGGCTTGCCCTACAGTCAAACAGGGGAAAAGCAGAGGCTCTGCGACCGTTCTTTGGTGCCTGGCAGATGGCGCCGGATGAGCGTGCACACATCGAGAAAATGCTCGATGAAGAGCGGCATCTTGAGGAAGACGCCAAGTGAACTATCTCTTCGACACCAATCATGCAATAGCTTACCTGAACGGAGATCATCGCCTGACACCCTATCTTAGGGCGGTTCAGAGAGTAGGAAGTCTATTTTTCCATTTCAACCACGGTATTAGGTGAACTCTATTATGGGGCTTATGTCAGTCAACGTGCTGCAGATAATCTTATAAAGTTGGCTACATTCGCTTCCCACCTCGTCGTTTTCCCTTTCGACGAAGCGGCTGCGGTCGAGTTTGGCAAAATTTGCGCTGAGCAACGTTCTAAAGGAAAACCGATCCCTACCGCAGATGCTCAAATTGCTGCCGTTGCCCGCCTGCATGATCTGGTGGTGCTTACAAATGACGCCCATTTTTATCTCATAGATACACTGAAAATCGAGAATTGGCTCCTCTCTTCGTGAAGCTAGGCTACCTTGCTCGTCTACAATGCCCTCCTTTAGTCTTAGCAGCTAAGCAGGAGGGAGGCGATCTTGAGGACAAGACCTCGGCCTTGAAGAGCTGGCGATACGCTTGTCATTTCGAGCCGAAGGCGAGAAATCTAGTGTTTCACATCCCACCAGTTCTGAGGGGGTAGGGGGTGGGGCTGACAATCTCACGGTTCTAGAGTTCAGTTCACGGAGCAAGCTGGCTTTGTTCGCCCCCTATCCCCTCCTTTCGTCTTCGCAGACGGCAATACAGCGGCCAGCGAGATAGACGATCTTGGGAACTGTACTGGCCGCAAAGGCGCCGTCCGCGAGGACGCCCACCGCGAGGTGCTCCTCTCCCTGTAGGGGTACCCGTGAAGGGAAAAGGCGCAGTGCGCAGCACTGTCAGCCTTGAGGTTACCCACCTATTTGGAAAAGGGGCAGGAAGCAAGTTCTGTGTTTTAGGGGTGTTTGCAGACCAAAACAGGCTGTAAGTGAGAATATGCTTCCTCACGGCACGAGGACTTCGGTTCGTTAGGCGATGGCGTGCGTGTTTTGATCGGGCCCGAGCAGCCAACGCAGGATGGGATAGAGGGGAATGGCAAGGGCCATGTTGTAGAGGGTGGTTTTGCCGGTAGCCTGAAGCCAATGGAGCAGAAGGGGAGGCGGAGCGGCCACCAGATAGATAAGCGCCGCCACCAGGGTGCCCGTGGCGGCGAAGAAAGGGGCGAGGAAGGTGCTGCCGCGAAAGACCCGCTCGCCTAGCCAGCCGATGCCGAAGCCTACCAAGGTGTTGCCCACGATAATGCCCCCAAGCCCTCCACCGAGGAGGGGAGAGAGGGAGGCGAACAGAAAGCCGTTAATGAACCCTAACAAGGCCCCCTCATTTGCCGTGCAAAAGGTGGCCCCCAACGTGGTGAGCAGGAGCGGCAGTTGGGGAGTAGCGTCCTCAATGGCGATTCGGCCGGCCCATGCAAACTGGAGGATAGCCGCCACAAGCGGCAGAACGATAAACAGCAGGAGGCGTTTGCCCAAGCTCATCGCAGCACGTAGACCTCTTCCAGCCGATTGAAGTCTACGGCAGGCTTCACGAGGGCCTGTTTGCTGGTATGACCTTGATCTACCTGTACGCTCACCACCGTGCCGATGGGAATGCCTGGGGGGAACACACCGTAGCCTGCGGTTACAATTTTATCGCCGGGGCGAATATCGGCATCGCCGGCAAGGTCTATGAGCGGGATGAGGGGCGAATAGTTGCCACGACAAAGGCCGACGGCTCGCGAGGAAGCCCGCTGCACGCGCGCGCCCACCATGCCGTTGCGATCGGTAAGAAGCACGACGGTTGCGGTGTTGGGGGTCACCTCGCTCACCTGGCCTACCAGACCGTCGCGAGTTACGACGACGCTATGCACATGCACCCCATCGTTGCTACCTCGCGAGATGACGATGGTGTTAAAGTTCGGGTCGGGGCGTAGGGCGATCACCCAGGCCGCGATAGGGGGGTTGGGGAGAGTTCGTACGAAGCCGAGGTCTTGTTGTAGCTGCACGTTTTCGGCAGCGGCCTCTTGCAGGCTTGCGTTTTCGGCCTTCAGTCGCTCCACTTCGGCGCGCAAACGCCGATTCTCCCGTTCGAGGGCGCTGCCTCGCAGAATCCATCCAAAATTGCGACCACACCATCGGGAAAATCGGTTTAGCGTGCCGGCAGGGTAGGCCAGTGCGGTGCGGGTCCAGGTGGTAACGGGGTCGGGGCGTCCATGGGCGACGAGGCGATTATGCCAGGCTCCGGCCAGAGTACCGAGCAACAAAAGCAGCAGCAGCGCCTTATAGCGCAGGTGTCCGTGTTGGCGTTCCGGCGGCAGCATGGTGGTAGACCCCTAAGAGTGCCGGCCGGGGCTAGCGCCCTCGAAGGGCACGACGCATGGCGGGGTTGGCTTCTAGCTCTTCTAGGAAGCGGCCGGCGCCCAACACCACACAGCATAGCGGGTCTGGAGCGATGTGGACGGGCA
>NZ_DATGLN010000015.1:0-17647 GCF_035294165.1 Chthonomonas sp. | reverse complement strand
GGAAAGCCTCTCGGCCTATGCCCGCCAGTTCCTCGGCCTTCAGGAAAAACCGGATGTAGACCAGATTGATGGGCTTAGCCCCGCCGTTTCGATTGACCAAAAATCTACCAGCAAGAACCCCCGCTCCACCGTGGGCACGGTGACGGAAGTTTACGACTATCTGCGTCTCCTGTTTGCGCGAATCGGCGTTCCTCACGACCCCAAAACCGGCCAGCCTCTCAGCAAACAATCTATCGAAGAGATGATAGACCGTGTGCTTGCTTTGCCGGAGGGCAGCCGCGTGCAGATTCTCGCCCCCATTGTGCGTGGGCGGAAGGGGGAGTATCGCAAGGAGCTAGAGGAGATTCGAAAGGAAGGCTTTACCCGCGCCCGCATTGATGGGGAGACGAAGGACCTCAGCGAGGAGATACCCTCGCTGGAGCGCTATAAGCAGCACACCATTGAGATCGTTATAGACCGTCTGGTCATTCGAGAGGGCATTCGCACTCGCGTTGCCGACTCGATGGAGCAGGCTCTAAAGCGTGGCAAGGGCGTTGCTGTGGTTCAGGTGCTGGCCCAAGAGGGGCAACCGGAGCAGGAGTTACGGTTCAGCGAGAAGTTTTCGTCGGATGAAGAGGGCTTCAACTTTGACGAGATCGAGCCTCGGCTCTTTTCCTTCAACTCACCCTATGGCGCCTGCCCGGAATGCCATGGGTTAGGCTTTATGAAGGAGTTCGACCCTCAGCTTATTGCACCCGATCGCAGTCTCTCCATTAATCGTGGGGCGCTGCGGCCTTTCACGCCAAAATCGAGCACTGGTGGTCTGCACGATTACCAACGAAGCCTGTTTGAGGCCGCGGCACGCCGACTCGGTTTCACGCTGGATACCCCTCTTAATGCGCTCTCCGAGTCGCAGTTTCATGCGCTTATGCACGGCGTGGAGGGCAACGTTACGGTGGAGTTTCGCAATCGGTGGGGGCGGGTTCGCCATTTCGACACCGAGTTCCCCGGCGTTATCCCCATGTTGGAGCGCCGGCTACAAGAGACGAGCAGCGACCTCGTTCGTGAGGAACTAGAGCAGTATCAGAGTGAGCGACCCTGCCCGGCCTGTCGGGGTAAACGTCTCAAACCCGAAGCCCTTTGCGTGCTTGTGGGCGGTAAGAACATTGCGGAGCTGTGTGCGCTGCCGTTAGATAAGTTGCAGGCCTTTTTCGACCAGTTGACGCTTTCCGAGAGAGAGGCGATGATCGCGCGCCAGATTATTCGTGAGATCAAGGCACGACTGGGGTTTCTGTTGAACGTCGGGCTGGAGTATCTCACACTGGATAGAAGCGCGCGCACTTTGGCGGGAGGGGAGGCACAGCGTATTCGTCTTGCAACCCAGATCGGCTCGGGCCTTATGGGGGTGCTCTACATTCTCGACGAGCCTTCCATCGGCCTGCATCAGCGAGATAACACGCGATTGATCAACACGCTCAAGAGCCTGCGCGATCTCGGAAACACCGTGCTTGTGGTGGAACACGATCAGGAGACGATGGAGGCCGCCGACTGGATTATTGACATCGGCCCCGGTGCCGGCGAACATGGTGGGCAGATAGTGGCGCAAGGAACGATTGAGGATATTCGCTGTCACCCTACCTCTATTACCGGTCAGTATCTCAGCGGCCGCCGTCGCATTGCCGTACCCGAGCAGCGACGTGCTCCCAAAGAGGCCTGGTTGGAGCTGATCGGCGCTCGCCAGCATAACCTCAAAAATGTAACACTTCGCGTGCCACTGGGTCTTTTTGTGGTGGTAACCGGGGTAAGTGGCAGCGGCAAATCTACACTTATCCAAGAGACCCTCTACCCGCTACTCATGCACCATATCTACGGTACGCATGCCGTATGGGGGGCGTACGAGGCGATTCGCGGTTTAGAGTTTGTGGATAAGGTGGTGGATATTGACCAAGCGCCTATCGGACGCACGCCCCGATCTAATCCCGCCACCTACACAGGTGCCTTCGATCTTATTCGCGATCTCTTCAGCCGCACGCCGGATGCGCGAATGCGTGGCTATGAGCCGGGCCGCTTCTCTTTCAATGTGAAGGGCGGGCGCTGTGAAAACTGTAGGGGAGACGGCATTCTAAAGATCGAGATGCAGTTTCTGCCGGACGTCTATATTCCCTGTGAGGTTTGTAAAGGCAAGCGCTACAACCGCGAGACACTTGAGGTGAAGTATCGTGGAAAATCCATTGCCGATGTGCTCGATATGACGGTTTCGGAAGCCCTCCAGCTATTTGAGAATCTGCCACCTTTGGTGCGTAAGCTCAAAACACTGCACGATGTGGGGTTAGACTATATTCGGCTCGGTCAGCCGGCCACCACGCTTTCCGGCGGTGAAGCTCAGCGCGTAAAGCTTGCCACCGAATTGGCGAAAAGGCCCACCGGTCGCACCATCTACATTCTCGATGAGCCGACCACCGGGCTTCATTTCGCCGATGTGGAGAAGCTTATCGGTGTGTTGAATCGGCTAGTAGATGCTGGCAATACCGTTCTGGATATTGAGCACAACCTCGATGTCATCAAAACGGCGGATTGGATTGTGGATTTGGGGCCGGAGGGAGGCGATGCCGGTGGGCGCATTATTGCCGAAGGCCCACCGGAGAAGGTGGCCGAGGTACCTGAAAGCCACACCGGCCGCTACTTGCGTAAGGTTCTTGGGTTAGACGGGTAGATGAGTTAGGAGCCTTGCTCGACATAGCGTTCTGCCCGATGAAGCAGGTCACTCAAGGCGGTTTGAAGGCGTATAAAGGCCTCAAAGAGTGAGCCATAGGCACTAAAGTACTGATGGACATCCCCGTCGCTTAGGGCTTTTGTTGAAAGGTAGTAGAGATGGTCGCTTGTCTGCAGCAGGCGCCAAATGCGTAAAAACTCTGGGTGACCTGTAGCACGAATGGGTGCCTCCATGCGTTTGATCTCTTCAAAAGCAAACTGTTGCATTTCGTTGCCCAGCCAGGCAGAGGTGTCGCGCTCTTTGTCTGCCCATGAAATGGTTGCGAAATCGTGCACATGAATGGTGCCCACGCGGGGCAGACGACGAATGGCCTCTGTGGGCGTTACAAATTCGAGCTGCGGGTGACGTTTAATCGCTCCGGGAAGATTGCGCAGAAAGTCGAAGATGCCCGTATCGGCCCAGATGTGCTCTCCGAAGGCCTCATAGTCCATGGCCAAAAGCACGTTCATGTCGGTGTTGGTCGAGAGCCAGAAGGCGAACTTTTCGGCATCTAAAGGCCACTGGTCCCAATGGCGATTCGGAAAACGATAGGCAATATCGTCGGAAAGGCGATAGTTCCGTAACAGAACGGGCAGGCCACAGGGCGCCTCGTAGACGAAATCCGGCGAGCGCCACCCCTCTAAAACCCAATCTACCCCCTCCGTAATAATGCCCTCATAGCCCATCTGTTGCACATGCCAGGCCACCGTATCGTTGTAAAGGCACTCTGTGTTCCGAAAGGTGGTAGGACGCCTGCCGAACAGGCGTTCGATGGTATCGGCGTGAAGTCGGCACTGCTCATGAAACTCCGTTCTGTCTCCGGGGAAGAGGCTGCTTAATGAGTGGTAGTAGGTCTCACCGGTAAACTCGACACAGCCAGTGGCTGCAAGCTCTTGCCAAAGCGCAATAACGCCCGGGTCGTAGCGTTGGGCCTGTTCTAGGAGCGTGCCCGAAAGCCCAAAGGCGAATTTAAACGGTTTTTCGGTGTCCTTATGTTCACGGACAAGCTCTAGCAGTATCTTTGAAGCCGGATAGTAGCATTTTTCGGCCACTCGTTGAAAGATTTGACGGTTTAGGGCATCGTCGAAATAGGTGTCATAAAACTCCTCCGGTGCCAAATCACGACGTGAGCCACGCTGTTCGTAGGCGCTAAGACGAAACGGCTGATGAGCGAAAAAAAAGAAGGTGACTAGGGTCACAGGCCTCTATTCCTTTCTGAAAAAGCAGGGCAGGCAGGAGAAACGTCTTTCCCCATGTAAGTATATCTGGAACGCCACACAAATACAAATAGCCCCTCTTTTAGGAGTTTTCACCGATGCTCTGTAGCGACTGCTTCCAAGCGTTACTAGGCAGAAGCGACCTCTACCTCATCTTCTGTCTTCTGCTTATTGGAACGGGGTTTGGCGCCAAAGCGGAGGCTCAAGGGATCGTACGTTTCGACCTTCGTCAAGTTCAATATGCCCGGCAATGGCAGCCGACCCACGATATTACCGGCCTATCGCAAACTGCCGAAGGCTTGCAGATACGCATTGGTGGGGAAGACCCCTACCTCTTCGGCCCTGTTTTCGACTATCCCCCAAACCAGCCGCTCTGGTTTTCCATCCATCTCTATTCGGAGCAAGGCGGTGTCGGGCAGCTTTTTTACTTTCCTGCCGGCACCACACCCACCGAGCTAGCTTCCATTCGGTTCCCTGTTCCCGCAAAACGGTGGGCTACACTGCGCATGCCTATTCCTCCGCTAGGCCCTCGCTATCAGATTCGTTTCGACCCTCCGGGCGATCAAGGCGTCTGTACCGTGGCCTGGATGGCTTTTGAAAGGCGAGTCATCCTTCAGCCACCTCTATGGCCGCGTCCGACGGTGCCGGTTCTTTCGCCAAAAGCGCTCCGTCTGCAAAGCGGTTCCTTAGAGCTGCTGCAAAATCCCGATCAGATGGGCGACTTTGTGGTGAGGTTTCGAGGGGAGACCATGGCTGCCGGCGATAATAAAGCCCTTATCGGCTATATGGAGAACGGCGAGGCCCGTTTTATCCCTCTCAAAGGCACCACCTCCGCGGAAAAAGAGGGGGGTGCTCTCGTGGTACACACCACCCTGCAAGACCCCGACGGTGCCACATGGAGGTTTCGCCAAACGTTTTCTGCTGCTGCACCCAACCTCATTCAGGTGGATATAGAGGCCAATGTCAGCCAGCCCCGCAACGTCGTGTTCCTGCCTGTCTTTCTGCTTTTTCCGGGGTTGGGCAGCTTTGGGCAGCACAAGACCCAGGCGCTCTTCCCTGGGCTAGAGTACCTCGGACCGGATGAGCCTTCCAGCAGCCAGGCCGATATTCGCGGCCCACAGGCCAATCGCCAGGTGCCGGATACCGAGAAGATAACTTTCCCGCTGATGGTGGTGGCCGCGCAACACCGTTGGATCGCCCTCTCCTGGCAGATGGAGCCGAATGTGTGCGCTCTCTTTGATACGCCGGATAGGCAATTTCACTCTGGTGCACAGGGTATGGGGATCCTCTTCCCCGGCTCTAACGGCCTTAATCGAGATGAGGGAAGTCTGCTTCCATACGATGGCGTTATCCTTTCTCCAGAAAAGCCCTTCCATGGTACGGCCTACATTCTCTGTGGCGATGGACAAACCGTTGTTCCGGCCATTCAACGCTACATAAGTCTATGGGGACTGCCTCACCTCCCTGACGCGCATCTCGATTGGCAGGGCTGCCTCCACTTGGCTGCGGCGGGGTGGCTCCATTCCGGTATTGTTGAGGGGGATAGGTTGCGCCATGCCTACCCAAACTTTGGGCCTCAGCCCGTCGCCGATGCGCCCGCCATGATGCTCTATGCGGCAGAGCAGGGGGCCAATGCTGCCCTAGCTCAAGAGCTTGAGGAAGGAGCCAGGCGCTATCTCTCGGCTGTGCCTCCGCAGGATTTAAACAGTGCGGGGATAGGGCATGTACGCTTTCCTATGCCTTCGCTCGTTTTTGGGCATGTGATAGAGAACGCCGACACTGCGGCCGCTGCGGCCCGCAATACTCTATCGCAGTTTACACCGGAGGGTACCATCCTCTACACTCCACCGCCCCATGGGGAGGATTTGGCAAGTACCAACCCCACACGTACTGCAAACGGGCTTACAGCCGGCGTGGTGGTAGGCCTTCTGCAGAACGCCATTGCCTCCGGTGACCCCACGCTCATCACCCTGGCGCTGCAGCATCTGCGCGCTCTTGAACAGTTCGATAACACGGTGCCTCGAGGGGCACAGTCGTGGGAGGTACCGCTGCATACGCCCGATATTTTGGCGTCTGCTCACCTCGTGCATGCGTTTGTGCTTGGTTACATGCTGACCGGAGATAAGGCGTTTCTCGAACGCGCCAAGGCGTGGGCATGGACGGGGCTTCCTTTTGTCTATCTCTACAATCCTACCGGCCAAGCCGTTGGGCCTTACGCCACCCCGCCCGTCTTCGGAGCAACGCACTGGGTTGCCCCAAACTGGATGGGCCTACCGGTGCAGTGGTGTGGCCTTGTCTACGCAAGCGCCCTCTATCAGTTGGCCCCGTTTGATCCCAAAGGGCCATGGCGACAGATCGCCGATGGAATCACGATCTCCGGCATTCAACAGACCTGGCCGGTTGGCTCTGACCCGTTGCGACAGGGACTGCTGCCCGACTCTTTCAATCTGAAAGGCCAAATTCGCAATGACCCGGCCATCAATCCCTGCACCCTCTTTGCGGAACTTCCCTCTCTCTTCCGTAAAACACCGCTCTATTCGCTTCATGCCTTTCTAAAACATCATCTGCTGCTGCAGGCACCAGGAGAGATAGCAGCGGTGCGGGAGACCAAAAACGGGGTGACCTGTGAGGTGAACGGCTGGTCGAAGGGAAGATACTATGTGCTTGTGAGCGGTTTTCAAACGAAGCCGGAGGTGTTGGTTAACGGCAAGCCGGCGCAGACGGGCACCACAACCTTCGACCAACCGACAGGAAGGTTAGTAGTCGCACTAGAAGGAAAGGCCTCATTAACAATAAGAGTGGGGGCACAAAGTGCAAGGCGCTAGCGATTAGAGGGCGGGTTAGCGGTGCGTTGCTCTATTTCCTCTAAAAGGTGGGCTTGAACCAGCATTCGCAACTCGGCCAAAGCCGCAAGCATCTTATCTACATCACGGCGTGGGCTGGCCGGGTCGTCTTGCCAGTCGCGGAGCGCGCGCTCGGCGCGCTTAAGGGCGTTTGCAGCCTTTTGGGCGGGAGTTAAAATGGATCGCATGGACAGCTCACCTGCGCATTTTATTCGGAATGGTATAGGTACATTCATTATACGGTGTTCTTTTCAGGAGCGCAAGCATATATTTGTCTAGCAGAAGGGGGATGGACTATTCATGACCGTAGGGGGGTAGGCACAAGGCCTACCCTACAGTACCTATTCTCCCTCATGTCCGCGTAGCTCGCAGGTAGCTGCCAGAAGCCGCTGGGCTTTAGATCGAGCGGAGTATCCCTATAATGGATACTCGATAACAATGAGGGGATTCTTCATGCCCAAAAAGTCTAGCTCTTGCTGAAGAATTGGAGCGACCACGCGATAGTCATGGTGCTGTTTTAAAAACAGACGCGCCTGCTCGCCCCGTGCATCGGCCTCGGTTGGATTCTCGAAAGCGGCACGCATCTGCCGGCTGAGGTCGGCCTCGTCAATATCAACCCAGCGCCCTTCTCGAAGCCACGGCTTCTCTAGCGCCGCCACGAAGTTCACAGGTGTTTCCGTAGCCTGTACCGGATAGCCCGTCTCCTCCGAAAGAAACTCTTGCATGGCACCCCAAGACGGCGCGATCACCGGGCGGCCATAGGCCATGCTTTCTATGGCCGAACGTTTTATGTCGGCTGTTCGCGCCACCGAGACAAAGCAGTGACACTCACGATAGAGCGCCTGTAGAATCTCCGGTTCCAATGGTGTCGTCTGCAACACAATGCTGGGGTGGGGCTGAGCGCCCAGCATGGGGAGAAGGCAATGGGTTAACTCCTGTTGCATCCGTTGGGCGGTGTTTTCCTGCAGGGCAAAAGGATGGAGCACCAGCGCGACATCCTCCTCCGGTCGAAACGCCTGAAGGAAGGCGCGGACGAGGGTCTCCCAGGCGTATGTGCGGCTCCATTCGAAGTGCGCGAGGAAGTTAAAGCGGCGCATACCCTTTAACACCGAGGTTGGTGGATGCCCGTGTGTCTTAGGGCGATATCGGTCTAAGTTAACAGCAAATGGAACTATGCTTACTTTATCGGCGGCTATACCAACTTCGAGTAGCCTCTCTCGGTGAAAGAATGTGGGCACCCAAATACGGTCGAGCTTTTGGCATGCGCCGGTCCATGCAGAGGGTGGAAGTAGTGTTGGCCATTGCAGACGTCCAACGTGAATATCGGCTTCTACGGATGGCTCTTCATTGGGGGCGAATGTTATATGCAGATCGGCTTTGGTCGCACCATCCTCCAGCAGATGCGCTTTGATTAAGGCTGCCTCAAGCAAAGGATATTGCGGAGCCTGAGAGCTGCAGGGTCGCACGCATAACTTAGGAGTTATGCCGGCCTGCTTCCAGGCGAAAAGCAGGGCATCTGGGGCCTCTCGTGTTTCACGGAGGGTTTGAAACAGAGGAGGTATGGCCTTCACATCGGTTTGGGAAGCAAAGAAATAGGGGGAAAGAGGGCGATCTCGGTGCTCCACGCACGGTGCCGGTTCCAAAGGAGAGGCCATCGTTGTAGCCTCTTGAAGTTCGGCCAGCCATTGGGAGAAGCGCGGCCAGCCGTTGGGATACCAGGCGTTGTTCGGTAGATTCCCGCCGGCAAGGAAGGTGATGGTGGACAACCCGAATCGAAACTCGGGATTCGTTGGATGATTCAGCAGGCCCCAGCGCAGGCAGTCAACACTTTCTGCCAACTCTCCTCTTTCAAAACGAGCCAAAGCTTCGGAATAGAGTTGCAGAGGGTCTTGCGTTTCTATTGTGAGTATCCATTCGTGCGTACGTCCCTCTTTACGGCGATAAACCCAGCGGCCCAGCGAGGTATAGGTAGCGTCGGCGTGGTAAATGAGGCAATCGGAGAGATGGCCTATGGAGTAGCCCATGGCTTGACAGCGGCGCGAAAAGTCTATATCTTCTTCTTCACCCACTTTTAGATGGTCGTTCCAGCGCACTATTCGAGCGACCTCAGCGCGCATGAGGGAGGCCCCGCCTGTGGCGTAGATGTTGTTATCCTCTTCTCCTTCGCAGAGAATCATTTGGCCCCGTTGTGATGCCTTGGTAACGCGATCCCAGTAGCGCGTACCGTCTGGCATACGCACCTGCATGGTGAGCACGTCGAATCTATCTGGGCCTTTTAGGAGGTTCGCATACCACTCTGAATCTAGGAGACAATCGTCGTCTAAAAACACAAGGGTCTCATAATGTGCCCGAGCGGCGCCGCAGTTTCGCATGGCGCCCAGCCTACCTTGTGCGGCGAGGTCTGAACAGGGGATAAGCGTAACATCTTCACCATCGAACGGAAGCCCTTCGCAGTTTCCGCAGATCAAAATCTCGTACTTGGGGATGCGCTGCTTGCGAATGCTTTGAACGATCAGGGCGATGAGGTTTTGCCTGTTGCCGCCGGTAATTACGATAAAGGAGAGGGCGCTTTTATCGGCTTTGCGTCCATCTGGCAAGAGAAGCGATTGCGGGCATGCTTTGCTCCAAGGTTGTTGCACCAAGTTGGGCGGCAGAAGTTCGGGCAGTGTACGCACTACGGGATGACGCAACGTTCCCACCGCGAGATTTAGCATTTGCCCGGTAGGAGCCGATCGGACTGTATTCAGGTTCTGCAGTGCAAGGGGGATGCCAAAGAGCGTAAGCTTTTCGAGCGTTGTCGTGGCCTCTTTCATGTGGCCCCTAAGCCACGCGAGAACCGCCAGGTTGTTTAATAGAATGGGGTGGTCACCGATAAGCGTTCTTGCCTCCTCGTAGAGGGAGTGTACAAACTCGATGTCTGCTGGGACACTGGAGGCGACGAGCAGGGAGCGCGCATAGTCCATGAGAGCGGCTGCACGGGCAAAGGCGTCGCCGTTCCATTCGGCATTCAGACCGGGGTAGATATCCTCAAGCGGAATTGAGGAACGATGGCGGCGTAGCACCTGCAACGTCTCTTTGGTACACGCATCGTTGCCACTCATCGAGAGGCCTCCTGCCCGAAACAGCCCCAAAATCTCCGGCAAATGGTAGGCGCCGCAACCGTGCGCGATCCGCAAAAACAGGTCGTAATCTCCCACAACGACAAGGTTTGGGTCGAAGAGGCCAACTTTGTCGTGCGCCTCACGTCGCCACATCGGCTGGGGCCCGAACATAGCATACATGAGCGCTTGACGCAGGCTATATTCTGGCCAGCGAAAAACGGCGTGGGCGTTGTTGTTGGCAAAGGTTTCGTTCTCGCCGTTCGTAATGAGGCTATCGGCGTAGACAAGCCCAACATTGGGGTGGGTTTCAAGCGCTTGCACCATTTTCTCAAGGGCATCGGGCCGATGCCGGTCATCGGCACAGGCGAGTGTGAGATAGCGCCCACTTGCCACCTGAATGCACCGATTGAGCGCCTCATGAGCGTTCTCTCGATGGTCTACATAGATAGAGACGATGTTGGGGTAGCGACGCATATATTCGGCAAGGAGGGTCTGTTCGTTTTGAGGTGAGGCCGTGTTGCAGAGCACAATTTCGAGGTGCGGAGCCAGAGTTTGCGCTTCGAGGTCTTCTATGAGGCCTGGCAGAAACCGTGCGGCATTATAGAGCGGCACCAGGGCCGAAACCAAATAGTTCTGTTTCGCCCCACTTCGTTGTATCTGCATGTTTTTTCCCTTAATTTCCCGAAAGCGAGTTTAATAATGCGCACAACTGTTCGATCTTCTGGCGTTCAAGAGAGGGGTAGTTGCCGATGTAAAAACCGTAAAAGTGAATATGATCGGCCTCTGGGTAGTCATGCCAGATGCCACGAGGGACGACATTTTCTAAATAAGGCTGGCGCAGTTGGTTCCCTCCTCCGGCCGTGCCTCGGCGGAACTCTACCCCGTGAGCGCGCAGTGTGAGCATGACGTTGGCGCAGAGCGCCTCATCGGGTTCACGTAACACCAGCGTGAGCGCGTAGCTGCAGCTTCCCTCCGTACGGAACTCGGTAAAGTACTTTTGGGGGTCGAGGTTTTCTAGAAAGATGCGCAGGTTCTCACGTCGTTTTTCGTTGTTTGCATCGAGGCGCCGAAGCTGTGAGCGCCCAATAACGGCGTTGATTTCCGTTGGTCTCACATTGTAGCCGGGGTAGGCGAAGATAAAGTCGGGGTTGAGGTCGGGGTGACGCCGACTATAGCTATGGCGCCAGTTTCTTGAGTGAGCTTCGCGCACCATGCCGTGCGAGCGCAGCATTCGCAACATCTCATAAAGCTCCTCAGAGTTGGTGGAGATCATGCCTCCTTCGATGGTGGTGAGGTGGTGCGCATAGTAGAAGGAGAAGTTGCTCATGAGGCCAAAAGTGCCTAATTTGCGCCCCTTGAAGGTGGCGCCATACGACTCGCACACATCTTCGATGAGGGGAATGCCGCGCTGCTCTAGCTCATCGAGCAGCTCGTCTGTAAGCGCATTGTAGCCGAGCACATGAGTGAGAAAGACGGCGCGAGTGTTTGGCCCTAGTTTCTGCAAAACCTGGCGGGTGTCCATGCCGAGGGTATGAGGGTCAATATCCACAAAAACGGGGGTAAAACCGCATTGTAGGACAGAGGCGATGTCGGAAACCCAGGTAATGGTGGGCACGATGACCTCGCCGGGCCCTTTCAGCAGACGCAATGCCGTCATCGTTAGCAGGTTAGCCGACGCGCCTGAGTTCACCATAACGCTGTAGCGAACGCCGAGCCAACGTGACCATTCCTCCTCGAAGGCCAGAACGTGCTCTCCATGTGTCAGCTTTGGGTCTTCCTGCTGCAGCAGGGCGATGACGGCGTCGAGATCGGCGCGTGTTAGGTTGTTCTGCATAAGCGGCCAGTTCAGACGGGAGGCCACAATGGCGGCCGAGACCGAGGAAGGGGCGGGTGTTTCGCTTTCTAGGAGGTGTTCTTTGGAACGGTAGTTCGGTTGGGCGGTCATTTTAGAAAGGTCCTTTGAATTGAACGAGTTCGGGTGCTTCGATCTTTTCCGGCATCCAGTCGTGGGCTTCTCCACGCACAAGGCGTGCGGCCGTGGCGGCGATGGTTTGGGGGGTTGGGTAGAAGAGTTCCTCAAGAACCGGTGTCGTAGGACACGGAACAGGTTGGTAGCCCATGCGCGCAAAACGGAAAACTTGTTCGCCCTGCAATCGCTCGGCCACCTGAGTTACTATCTCGGCACCGGCGCCGCAGGGCGTCCACCCTGTGTCTACAACAAGCAGCTTTCCGGTTTTGCGCACCGATTTTACAATGGTTTCGGCGTCTAAGGGGCTTAGCGACACAGGGTCTATGACCTCGGCCCGGAGGCCTATTTGAGTCAAGCACTGCGCAGCCCGAAGGCACTCCACCACCATGTGTGAGATGCCGACCAGAGTAATATCGTCTCCCTCCTCCAGGATGCGTGCGCGACCGAATGGAACCGTATAGCTTTCTTCCGGCACATGTCCTTTAAGGGCGTGCACCATGCGATGCTCCACGAAGATCACCGGATTGTCGTCACGGATGGCCTCGATAAGAAGCCCTTTAGCGTCGTAGGGGGTGCTTGGGGCCACCACTTTTAGCCCTGGAATATGCATGAAGAGGGCATGAAGCCCTTGTGAATGTTGTGCGCCTTGCCCCCAACTGCGCCCGATGACGCTACGTACGACCAGAGGCACATGCAGCGAGCCACCGAACATATAGCTGCTTTTGGCCGCGATGTTGATGAGTTGGTTCATACAGAGCAGAAGGAAGTCCATGCGAATATGCACATGGATGGGGCGCATTCCGGCAAGGGCGGCGCCGATGGCCACTCCGGTCATCCCATCTTCGGCAAGAGGGGTGTCGAAAACGCGGTCTGCGCCGAATTTCTGCGCCAGTCCTTTTGTGGTGCCGTAGATGCCGCGAAAATCGTCTACGCCTTGTCCCAAAACCAGCACACTGGGGTCGCGTGCCATCTCTTGTTCGGTGGCCTCATGAATGGCCTCAGCGCACGTTAACAATCGCTCCATGTTGCACCTCGTGGAAGGTATCGGTAAATAGTTCTGATGGGTTAGGCCAAGGCGACTCTTCGGCGAAAGCGAAAGCCGTCGCAATCTCCTTCTCGATTTCCGTCTCTATGGCGCAGCGCACTGTAGGCTCTAGCTGTTGGGCCAGCACGCGCAATGGGTCTTTCTCCTGCCATGGCTGTAACTCATCCGAAGAGCGATAGCCGGCGTGGAAATCGTCTCCCGGCCCCACATGCTCTTTCCAACGGTAGGTAAGGCATTCGAGGAAGTAGGGGCCGCGCCCGCGTCGTACGTGCTCGACGGCCTGTTGGGCCGTTTCATAAAGGCCGAAGATGTCGTTGCTATCGGCTTTCGCGGTTGGCAGACCGTAGGAGCCTGCCCAGCTACAGAGGTCTGGGTTGGCCTGTCGTGCCTGCTGACGAGAATGGATTGCATAGCCGTTGTTCTCACAAACGAAGAGCACCGGCAGACGCTTTAAGGCGGCGAAGTTGAGGCTTTCGTGCGCGGCACCCTCTTCGGTGGCCCCGTCTCCAAAGAAGCTGGCCACAATGGCGTTAGACCTACGTACTTTAAGGGCATAGGCATAGCCTACCGATTGGGGTAACGAGGTACCTACCACTGCAGAGGCACCCATAACCCCCACTTCGGCATCCACCAGATGCATGGAGCCGCCTTTCCCTTTGGCGCAGCCGGTGGCTTTGCCGTAAAGCTCGGCGATCATGCGATTCAAATCACCGCCTTTGGCAAGGTAGTGAGCATGCCCACGATAGGTCATAAACACCACATCTTCCGGTTGAAGCGCCTCGCATACAGCCACAGCGATGGCCTCCTGGCCGATAGACAGATGGCATGGGCTTTTGATCTTATCGGTAGGGTAAATCCGAGCGATCTCCTCTTCAACACGGCGTATGCGATAGAGCGCACGGTAGAAACGTACCAGCATCGCTAACGATTTCTCCTTCTCGTTCAACTCCTAGGCCACTTTGCGCTGCTCGCCGGAGAGCAACTCCAAGAAGTGGTTCCACATCTCTTGCAACCCCTCAACCAATGTGCGCCGTGGTCTCCACCCCAGCTCTTCCAGAATACGCCCATCAAGCGCCTTGTAGGGAGCACCGTCTGGCCGTGAGGTATCGAAGCAGAGGCGTCCTGTGTAGCCCACCACCTCGCCGATCTTTTCGGCCAGCTCACGAACGCTATACACTTCGCCGCCCCCGATATTCACCGGTTTCCCCCCCACATAGCGCTCCGTTAGCAGCACTGCCGCCTCTGCTGCATCGTCTACATGCAGCAGCTCGCGTCGTACGTTGCCTGTGCCCCAAACTTGCACTTCCGGCAGCTGCATGTGTTTAGCCCAGCCGATGCGGTTCAGCAGGGCACCTACGACATGGGCGCGTTCGGGGTCTAGGACATCTTGAGGACCGTAGAGGTTTGTGGGGATCACGCCGAAGAAATCGGCGCCGTACTGCCGATGAAATGCCTCACAGAGTTTCAGGCCGGTCAGTTTTGCCGTAGAGTAGAACTCGCTGGTCGGTTCCATAGGCCCGGTCATCAACATCTCCTCGCGTGCCGGCATGGGGCACTCTCTCGGATAGATGCAGGAGCTTGCGAAGTAAAGCAGCCGCTTCACCCCAAAGTAGTGCGCCGCCGGAAGGATATTGGTGATCATCTGCAGGTTGTGTGTCATTAGGTTGGCCGGCTGATGTTTATTCAACCCGATCCCGCCGGAGAGGCCTGCTGCAACGAGAACGACGGTGGGCCTAAAGCGAGCTAGCAGCATCTCTACATCGGCTGGGTCGGTGAGGTCTATGCCTGTCGGGTCGCCCAAACAGTGTGTATAGCCGGCGCGTTGAAAAGCTCTTAACAAAGCCGAGCCTAGGAACGTATCGGAACCGGCTATCCAAATCTTTGTATGTCTATCTAGGTTCATAGAGGGTTTTCCTAAGCTGCCTGTGGTGGCGTGGTGACGGCTAGCTCCTCGAATTCGGTGAGCGGTTGCCGCATTCGTTCTTGTTCCACGATGGCGTAGTCGGTTTCTGGGTCGAAGTAGATGATGCGGCTGCCGGAGAAGTCGAAGTGGAAAGGTACATGGATGAGGTTGGCGAGTGCCTCTTTCACGGCGGGTTGGTTTTCTGGGGGCACAAAGAGCAGAAGAAAGCCTCCTCCGCCGGCCCCGGTGATTTTTCCACCGAGAGCCCCGGCCTTGCGTGCGGTCTCATAGATGGCGTCAATGCGCTGGTTGCTCACTGCATTGCTGAGGGAGCGCTTTAGCTCCCAACCCTCATGCAGCAACTCGCCGAACTCCCTCATTTCGCGCTGGCCTGTTAGTATAGAAAGGCCTTCCTCGACGAGAGCTTTCATAACTCGCAACTGCTGTTTTTTGGCGCTGAGGTGTTGCACATAGGTCTCGGCCACTTGAGCTGCAGTTCGTTTTACTCCCGTGTAAAACAACATGAGGCTGGTGTTCAATTCCGAAAGTCGTTCTGGAGCGAGGGTAACCGGTCTCACGAGAAATTGGCTATCCGGTAAAAAGGTGATGTGATTAATGCCTCCATAGGCGGCCATAATCTGGTCTTGGCAGCCGACCGTCTCTTTCAGACGCTCCTGTTCAACTTCGATAGCCTCTTGGGCTAGCTGCTGTTGGGTGGCTATTTGTCCTTTGAGGGCATGAAGGGCGTTCAACAATCCCACGGTGAAGGCGGAGCTGGAGCCCATGCCGCTGCGTGCCGGCAGATCGCCATCGTGTTGAATAGAGAGGCCTCGCTCTATCTGCAAAAAACGTAGGACTTCTCGCACTGCCGGATGTTCGATGGCATCTATTGTGGTTGTGCTCTCGGTTCGCGCATAGACCACACGATACCGGAAATCGAAGAAAGGCGGTAGATAGCGGCAGCAGAGATAGCAGTATTTGTCAATGGTGGCGGCAAGCACGGCGCCGCCGTAGGTGCGAAACCAGGCCGGGTAGTCGGTTCCTCCGCCGAAAAAAGAGATGCGATAGGGAGTTCTACTGATGATCATGATAGGTTCTCGCCGTTAGATATTTCTAAAAGGTCGTCGCCCAAAAAGCGCATAGGCTTTCAGCAGCTCTTGAATGCCCTCTTCCAGGCCTCTCTTAGCCTCAAAGCCCATGCGCCTGAGCTTTTCGCTAGAGACAATGTAGTTGCGCTTATCGGGGTCGGAGCCTATTTCGGAGCAGACAATATGAAATTCGGGAACGAACTCTTTCACTTTTAGCGCCAGCTCGTATTTAGAAAGGTTGGCGCTGTCGAGGCCTAAGTTGTAGGCTTGCCCCACCATCCTGTCGGCATGCTCCAAGCAGAACAGAAAGCCATCGGCCACATCGCGAATGTGCACGTAGTTGCGCTTGAAGCCTGCTTCAAAAAGCACAAGGTAGCGATCGGTGACGGCCGTATAGACGAAATGGTTCACGAGGAGGTCAAGACGCATTCGCGGCGAGGGGCCAAACACAGTGGCTAGGCGCAGAGAGATGGCGTTTGAGCTGGCCAGCAGCTCCGATTCGGCCTCAACTTTTGTGCGTCCATAGAGGGAGATAGGCTCTAGGGGCGTCTCTTCTGTACAGAAGGTCTCACCGGATTTGGTGCCGTAGCCGCTGTTGCTGGTGGGCTGGAGGAAGAGTTGCTGAGGACTACGAAGGCGATTGAGCTGTTTTACGGCCTCGAAATTGACCTCACGCGCCAACCAAGGGTCGCGATCACAGGCCGGGGCGCCCACGACACCCGCGAAGTTGACGATGGCATCGGCACGACGTAGAAGCGAGCACATGAGCTGCTTATCGCGTATGTCGCCTTGGACGAAATCGAAGTTTGGATGGCTGCAGAGATGCAGGAGGCTAGTTTGGTTATAGAGCAGATTGTCTACCCCTACAATATGATAGCCCGCTTGCAGGGCCTGCTCACAAAACACGGCTCCTAGGTAGCCCGCTGCTCCGGTAACGAGGAGGGAGCGTCTCAGCGGAATGTCGTTTGCGTTCAAGACCGATGCCCTCTTCCTTGGGTCAGTTTATCGCTTCATCCTTCTTCTTTTATCGGAAGACGGCAGGCCTTTTTGCAGGGGAGGGTGTACTTGTCATGTCCCATGACGTTTGAAGCGGTAGACAAGGATAAGGAAAAAACATAGGATGCTCCTTGCGGCCATTTTATGACAATGCAGGGCTTTAGCCCACCGTAAAAGGAGAGGCGCATTGTAGGGGTAGGTCTTGTGCCTACCCTACCATGTTCGCGTAGCCCGCGGGCAGCTGCGCGAAGTCGTTGGTCTTTTGACCAGGTGGAGTGTCACGTTAAGAAACCGGTGTCTTTAATAAGATATCTCCAACTACAATCCCCGATGAGAGGTGCTTGGCTATTTGAGTGGTATAAAAAAGGGTACAGGCCACTCAATAAGCATAACACGTCCGGTTGCCGCGTCCACGTCCACCTCGGTTGTATACTGTAAGGCATTCAAGGGCACCGGTTTCCCATGAACTATTTGGTCGAAATCTACAACCCAGCATAGATGGAGACGAAACCGATGAGGGCTTCGCTCTACAGCCGCATAGCATAAATTCATGCGTGTTATTGTTAATTCGCTTGTTCCTGGCTGTATGACATTACGTGGAGGTACTCTCCCTCCGGGTGGAGCGGTTCGTATGAAGGTATGACCTTGTGTAATGGCCTGTTTAAGGGCTTCTAGAGCGCTTTTAGCCGCCTGGTCTTTGGTAATATGGACAACTGGAGGGTCTATACGCAGGCTTCCTGGTGCGGGGGGATAA
>NZ_DATGLN010000014.1:0-18766 GCF_035294165.1 Chthonomonas sp. | reverse complement strand
CCGAAGTGCGGCCCTAAGTAGAAATCCGAATTGAGAATCTCGATGGGACCGAGGTTCTCCTGAATAAGCCTGCGATAGGCGGTAATGCGAGCGTCGTAGCGCCGACTTTGGCTTACCATGTAGAGCTTGCCTGTGCGCTCTGCCACAGCTACCATCTCGCGGGCGGCCTCCATGGAGTGGGCCATGGGCTTTTCGCCCAACACCGGCAGGCCGGCCTCAAGCGCCGTAATGGTCACATCATGATGCGCTTCGGGGATGGTTACATCCACCACGAAGTCGGGCTTTGTGGCCTCAATGGCCTTTTTAAGGTCGTCTCCAATGTAGATGCCGGAAAGCCCTAGCTCGTGGGCACCCTGTTCGGCCACTTCTGGCCGGATGTCCACCCAACCCACCAAGGTCGTCTGATCGCACTCTTTCAGATTGCGCGCCCAGGCGCGGCCCATGCCGCCTGCACCCACCAAAAGCGCCTTTTTCGTCATTAGCTCCCTCTCGCTTTTTTCTAGCCTGTTTGTTTCAATCGTCACCGACGTCAAAACGCCGGTACCACATCAACTTACTCTCAAAACAAGGGTTACGAATAACCCGGTTCCAAGGAAGTCAGCATCTATAATAACACATTCTCTCATGCAATGGCGCGGAGCCTTCTCTCGAAACCACTTCACTTCCGAGCCGCGCAACAAACAGAAGGGTAGACACAAGGCCTACCCTTACAAGCTCTACCCCTTACCCTGCAGGGAAAGGGGAGACCAACAAGTTTATCGGCGGTTTTCTATGATAACCTTTTCCCTTGAAAAACCGGCAAGATAGCCCCCTTTCTCCCGAATCGGGGGAAAGGACGGGATAGGGGGCGAGCAAGACAAGCTCATTCTGCTAAATAGCTCTAGAACCATGAGATTGGCAGTCTCTGAAGCTCCGACGTCTACCCCCTCAGCGGCCAGTTTTATTCCCTTAATCGCCTCTTTCTCTGGCCGCTGCATCGCCGTCTGCAAGACCGCTGCATCGCCGTGCGCTAGCACCTCCCGCGTGTGGGGGGATGGGAGGGGGGCTTGGGTGTCGGCATTCTGCAGCCCCACCCCCTACCCCCTCAGAACTGGTGGGAATGGAAACTTAAGATTTCTCGCCTTCGGCTCGAAATGACAGGCGTCCATCTCACCGGCTCTTCAAAGCCGACGGTGCTGCTCTCAAGGCCGACGCCCTCCCCCTCAGCACCTTTCCCTCAAGGGTACCCCCTACAACCATCGCCATGAACCAGCCCATGATCTGTAGGGGCAGGCCTTGTGCCTGCCCAATAAAACATGGCAATCACAATGGGGTAACTTCAAGGGTTTACCCATACAGGGGATAACCTGCCCTGTGGAAAATAACCTCATTATCTTTAAAAACGATCCGTTAAAGTCGGCAAAAGTCGAAATCGCACAACAGTTTGCGGTATACTTTTATATGCAAAAGAAGGCCGTGCATTGAAACACAACCTCCTTTCTTGGGCGGGCGAGTGGCCTCAAGCCCTTTGATAAGGAAAGGGGAGCCTACGAAGGTTTTTGTACATGAACGCCATGCGCACCGAACTTTTTGACTACGAACTTCCACCGCATCTCATTGCACAAACTCCCGTGCCACGCGGGGAATCGCGTCTGCTGGTGCTTCATCGGCGTGAAGAGCGGATCGAACACCGCAAATTTACCGATCTGCCCGACTACCTTGCGCAAGGAGATGTGCTTGTCATTAACGACACGCGCGTCTCTGCCCGGCGTATTCAGGCGCAACGCGAGAACGGCAAACCCGCCGAGATTCTGTTGCTACGCCCCTTGGCAGAGACGGAGTGGGAGGCACTCGTACACCCCGGTCTTAAGCCCGGCAGAAAGCTAACCCTCATCGGCCCTCAGAACGCCCAAGTCGAAGCGATGGTAGTTGACATAACGCCGGAAGGAGGTCGCCGAATCGCACTGCCCAACAGAGAATGGCGCGACCGCATCGCCTCATGGGGCGAGATTCCGCTGCCTCCCTACATTCACCAGAGTGTTGAGGACGAAGAGCGATATCAAACCGTCTACGGTTATCGCCCCGGCTCTGCAGCCGCGCCCACGGCGGGGCTGCACTTTACCGAAGCCCTCCTCGAAACCCTCACACACAAGGGGGTTAAACAGGTGGCGCTGACCCTGCACATCAGCGTGGATACCTTTCGGCCCGTCCGAGAAGAGAATGTGGAAGAGCACAAGATGCACGGCGAGCAGGTGATGCTTTCCGAGGCGGCCGCACAAACCATCAATCAGGCTACCGGGCGCATCGTGGCGGTGGGAACCACATGCGTTCGTGCCCTCGAAACGGCGGCGCAACTGGCACGTCCCGGCCAGGGGGAGGGCGTCGGCCATGAGCGTGTCGCCCCGTTTCAAGGAGAAACCCGCCTGTTCATTACACCTGGCCATACATTCCGTGCGGTAGACGCCCTCATCACCAACTTCCACCTTCCTAAATCTACCCTGCTTATGCTCGTAAGCGCCTTCGCCGGCCGCGAGTTGGTGCTGCGTGCCTACCGAGAGGCCGTGGAAAAAGAGTACCGCTTCTACAGCTTTGGCGATGCCATGCTGATCTTGTAAGCTACCCATTGCTCAAGCTGATGGGCTTTACTCTGGCGCTACAGGTGAGGGGAAGGACGCAGTGTGCAGCACCGTCGGCCTTGAAGCGGATGGGTTTCCGCACCTAAAGGCAAGCATCTATAACCCAGTTTTTAGGAGAGAGACCGTGCGACTTGAGGAATGGCAAAAATATCTGGAAGCCCGCTTCGTAGACGAAGAGGAGGTAGAGCCGCCCATCAAAAACCCTGCCCCGGAACAAACACAAACCTCATCCGAGCCAAAAGCCGCTCAGGCAGACCCGCTCCCTGAAGCCGTCACCTCCAACCACACCGCCCTCACCATGGTGGAGACCGTGCCCGTCACGGTAACCGCTCCCACTCCAACCACACCCTCCGAATCGCCCCAAGATGAGACCGTAGCTCAAGCCAATCGGCATCGCTCGCTCTCCCTCTTTCCTGTTGTCAACAGAGAGCGCCCCACCTGCCAAGCCTCCACCAGTCCCATTGCCAGGCGCACCCCAAAGCCTCCCTCCCCTGACGGGTCGGATGTGCTGGAAGTAGACATCCCCGACTTCGCCCAGTTTCTACCGCCCAACCACCCTGCCGCGACCCCGCATAAAAGGCATCTCCGCAAAACGGAGCCAAAAAAACCTGCAGCCTCCACCCCACCAGCGGAGCCTCTGTCGGCCATCGCGCTCCATCGGCGTCTCTTTGAACGTGCCCAGCAGATGTTTGCCCTCCAAGCCCACGAGCACGAGGAAGCCGTACAGGGCTACTACAAACGCCCCTTCCAAGAGACCCGCGCGGAGCTTATTGAGCGGCTTTTCGACCCGGAACTTTCTCTGGAAGATGTGGCACGCCTCCTGAACGTTTGCCCCACCACCGTGAGACGCTATACCAACCTCGGTTGGCTCGTATGTCACCGTAAAGAGCCGGAGCACTCGCAGGCCTCGCAAAAGAAGGAGACCCGCCAACGCCGCTTCCGGCTTTCTGCCCTCCTTGCCTTTATCGAAACCTACGCAGAACAGATCGCCGCCGACCGTATTGTGGATAATAAAAACGCATAAAAGCTCGGACACAAAAGAGCGACAGAAAACGTCAAATAACGAGGAGCCGGCCTTCTGCAACAAACCAAAATTGGCCGTGTCGCGTTTGCCTTCCAAGGTTAAGCATGGGTTTTATCAAATAAACGTCCGCACGCCTAAAGGCGAAGGTCTCTCACTGCGTTCGAGATGACACAGTTTCCGCGCGCACATTTCTATGAGGTTGTCTAGAAAATAGTCACAATGTTGAACCAAACCGAACTTCACTCTCATATACACGGTCAAAATGTAGGCTCGCAGCAGCCGCGCACCTGGCGGATTGGCATGTTCTCCGAAAGCTTTTCGCCTGTGCGCAACGGGGTTACCATCTCCCTGCTTACCCTCACCCAAGAGCTTCGTGCTCAAGGCCACTATGTCTGCATTTTCGCACCCGCCCATAGCCAGCAACCTCCTGAAGAGCCGGATGTGATGCGTTTCCCCTCGTTCGTCTCTATCTTTAACCGAGGTTATCCTCTGGCCTACCCCTTCTGGCCGCGCATTGTGCTCTCCAGCCAGTTTGCCGACCTTCGGCTCGACATCGTCCATACCCACACTCCTTTTGTACTAGGGCTTACCGGCGCGCGTCTCGCCCTCAGCCATCATGTGCCTCTTGTTAGCACGTTTCATACGCTCTATTGGCAGTACGCACACTACATGCCCTTCCTGCCAGAAGGGGTCACCAATACGCTCCTCGACCTCTATCTGCCCTGGTACTATAATCACTGCACCTGCATCATCTGTCCCTCGAAGGTCACCGAAAACGCTTTGCGAAGCATCGGGGTCAATCGGCCCATCACCATCATCCCCACAGGCATCCCGCTACCTCCCGAATCGCAACTGCAAGGTGAGGTCGTGCAACGGGCACGTCAAAGGCTCGAGGTTCCAGAAGGTACCCCTCTTTTGCTCTATGTGGGGCGTTTGGCGCCTGAGAAGAATGTGATGTGGTTGCTAGAGGTTTTTCAGCATGTCCATGCGGCCTGCCCGAATGCCATGCTCGCCTTTGTTGGCGAGGGGCCGCTGGAAACCGCCTTGGTAGAGCAGGTGCAGGCGCTGGGCTTTTCCGAATTCGTGCGGTTCCCCGGCCCCATCCCGCGAAACGAGTTAGATGCCATCTATGCCGCCGCCGATGTGTTCTGCTTTCCCTCGACCACCGAGACACAGGGACTGGTGGTGGGCGAGGCGCGAGCCGCAGGGCTGCCTTGTGTGGTGGTAAATGCTGGCGGAGCACCGGAGACCGTGCGCGATGGTGAGGATGGATTTATAGTGCCGGTAGGAGATGCAGAGGCTTTTGCCGACAGGGTATTACGTCTTCTCACCGATAAGGCGCTTGCAGAGCGGATGCGTCGGGCGGCGCGACGCAATGCAGAGCGCTATACCCCCGCGCAAATGGCACAGAGGGTGCTGGAAGTCTATGCCGAGGCGCGCAAACTATCGCCGCCGCCCCGCCTGCCCGAACCGGAGGCCATGCCTCACGGGCCGGATTGGGAGGCGCAAGAGGCTCTTTATGAAGACGCCTCCGGCGAAGCCTCTACGGAACCCTCAAAGGAGGAACCGGCAGATACCTCCCCCCATCCTTGAACGAGAAAGAGGGGAAGGGTGCCCTGCCTCGGCCTCGCTCTTGAGGGAGCCGCTCTCTAACGGGTTGTTACCTGCTGACAAATCTATGTGTTCAGAAGCTATCCTATGGCCAAAAATGAGGCGCTAGAATGCAGGTAACGCTCACCTACAGAATCGCGCTTTGCCCCACGGCAGAACAAGAAGCGCTGCTGCGTTAGGCTGTGGGCATAGCGCGGTCTGCCTACAATTGGGCGCTATCAGGCAGGAGGCTTGCTGTCCGGCACGCGCGAATTGCCAACATTCGGCGGGATCGGTGTCAGAAGGGCACGACGCGGCCGATGCGTGAGTTCAGTCTCATCGGTATAGAGAACTCGAACGTTCGAGGGGTATGGTGGCCACCAGGAGCCTGGCGCAACACCTTTCCGATATGGACATGTATCATGTAGGGTATGGACCTTCTGTCTACCCTATCCCTACTGTTTTGGGCATGGTTTGAACAACAGCATTCTATCTTACTCTCTTTCTAACAAGAGGAGTCTACGTGTTAACCCACTTGCTAACCAGTGTGAGCCTTTGGATCGAATCGGTCATCGCCCATGGGGGCTATGGGGGCATTGTGCTGCTTATGGCCATCGAAAGCGCCTGTATCCCATTACCAAGCGAAGTGATCATGCCGTTTGCCGGGGCCTTGACCCTGGAGTGGATCGCCGCTCAAAACCATCGCCCCCCGCTCAATCTCTTCCTCGTTGCCCTGGCCGGAGCCATCGGATGCGTGCTCGGCTCCGCATTGGCCTATGGCGTAGGTGCAACCGGTGGACGCGAGGCGGCCTTCCGCTATGGGCGCTATGTGTTGCTACGACGGCGCGACCTAGAGCATGCCGAGCGATGGTTTGCCCGTAAAGGGGCTGTTGTGGTCTTCGTTTCCCGCCTCTTGCCGGTTGTGCGCACCTTCATTTCGCTGCCCGCGGGTGTGGCCCGAATGCCGTTGGTTCCTTTCCTCACTCTTACCTTTCTCGGCTCACTGCCTTGGTGCCTCGCCTTAGCCTGGCTCGGCGTTCTTGTCGGCGGCAATTTAGAGCGCATTAAGGCGGCTTTTCATGGTGCCGATGCGCTTATGGTGGTCATTCTGCTGGCGCTGCTGCTGTTTTGGATACGCCATCACCTGCGAGGAGAAGAAGCATGAAGGAACCACCTTGTTGGCGCACATCTTTGCACGGAGGGCACTCCGGGGAGTTTTGCGACCACGCGCAAGGAACGCTGAGGGAGATGCTTGAAGCGGCTGTGGCAGCGGGATATCGCACTTTTGGCGTGAGTGAGCATGCCCCACGCCCCGAAGCGTTTTTGTATGAGGAGGAGCGTGCCCTCGGATGGAATGCGGAAAAGCTGACTGCCGACTTCCACCGCTACACGCACGCGATCAACGCCTTGGCGGAAGCGTTCGCGCCACAACTCATGGTGCTCCGCGGCTTTGAGGCGGAGGTGGTGCCACAGCAGACGTATGTTGAGACCATGTCGGCGCTGCGCACCCGGCAACTCGAAAACGGCAGTCCGGCTTTTGACTATATGGTTGGCTCCGTCCACTACGTTCACGAGATTCAGATAGATGGTGCACCTGAAACCTATCGGGCAGCGATAGAGGCATGCGGCGGAGTTACCTCCTTCGCCAAAAGCTACTACGCTCAGGTCGCAGAGATGGTGGAGGCCTTACGACCGGAGGTGGTGGGGCACCTCGACCTGATTCGAAAGAACGCGAGAGCCGCTGGCCTATCGCCAGAGGCCCTAGAGACGCCGGAGATAATGGCGGCCGCGGAGATGGCTCTGGAGGCCGTCCGAGCCTACGGCGCGATCCTCGATCTCAACACGGCCGGCTGGCGGAAGGGATTAGATGCCCCCTACCCGGCCCCATGGCTCGTGCAACGCGCCCATGCAATGGGCATCCCCTTCTGCTTCGGCGACGACAGTCACCGGCCCAAAGAGGTGGGCATGGGTTTGGAAGAGGCACGCCTTTACCTCTTGCGCAACGGCGTTACGCACATTACGACGCTGGAACGCTTGGAAGATGGCCATCTTCTCCGCCGTCGCTGCCCTCTTTAATGCCCCTCAACGCTGTTCGGCTCGGAAGATGGAGGATGGGGAATGTGTAACAGATTCTCTTCAGAGGCATTATGCGAGGCACAAGGCCGAAGCATCTCCTGAGGAGGGCACTCCGGCGCCTTTCCTGCACGCAATAGCAGGGCGTTCTCCTTGTTTCGCTTCGCCAGCGCCTCAAGCTGCGGCAAAAGCTCTTTCGCCACCTCGTGGGCCTCGGGCGGGGCCTCGATGTTTTCCGCAATGAAGTTGCGAATCCACGGCAACGCGGCCACATCGCGTGTTTTGCGCACCATCTGTAGCAGCGCCACCGGATAGTCCGCTCCTAAACGGCTAAGATGCAACCTTCCTACTTCGCTGTAAAATACATCTATCAGCAAACCCTGATAGAGCACCAGGCGTACCGATTTGGGCAGTTGACGAAACGATTCGGGCGATATTAGGCGCAAGAGCCGTGCAATAACGGGGCGCGCTAAGATGGCGAGGCTCTCATCTGCCCCCGCCTTTGTGGGGTAGTAGGTTTCCACAATTTTGCGCGACCAAAAGGTAATGGCCACTTCGGGAGTCTTTCCGGCGAGGGGGTCAAAGGCGTCCAATAAACGCTCCAAACAGCGCTCGGCCTCCTCCTGGATCTGCCGTTCTTGAGGAAGATGGAGCGAGCGTTCCGCAGCGACCAAGTGGGCCACCACCGTTAACGGCACGGGGTTGCCATCGGCCGGAACCTTGCGAAGTACCGCTAAGTAGAGCGACTGTTGCATAGGTAACGGCAGGTTGCCGAAACAGGTGCAGAGGATGTTCCATCGCCCGCGCCCCAAAGAGCGTGCCTCTGTTTCGTTAAGCTGCGGCAGCAGCCGCACCAGAGCGGAAGAGGCCGCCTCCTGTAGGCGTAGATTGCCCTGACCAAGCGCATCTACCAGAGGGCCGATGCACTCCGGATTGTCTACGGTGGCCAACTGGCGCAACAGCCGCTCAAGGCGCGGGGGCAACATGTAGGGCGCGGTGAAGTAGAATAATAACGAGAGCGTGAGGGGTAGGAGGGCAAAAGCCTCCCAACCGGCGATGAGCACTACCAGTGAGGTGATGAGTGTGAGCGTTGTCCACGCAAAGACGCGATCGTGCCACCGCTCTCTTTCCGAATTCCAGAGGGCAATGAGACGCTCCACATCATGGGCACTGAGTTGCGGTATGGCAGCCATTCTCCCAACCCATCGAACCTAACTATTTGTTATATTTTGCCACAAGCCGTTTGGTTCCTTCTTTTTAGCCGCCACGCTGCCTTACTCACACTTTTTAAGCAGAAAAGGCTGACTTCAAAGCAATACGGATTTGCGCCGCTTAGCGGGTATCATACAGGGTGCAAAATCGGCTCGGCGCAACAAATCTCCCTCCGCAGGGGAGTATGAGCTGAAATATTTCGGGTGAAAACAAATTTTGGACAAAAAGGTATAATTTTAGCAACAGGTCTTCAGAACGCCTACCCTTCTAGATTCATCAACAGAGGAGAACAACTGTATGGCTTATGTAATTACCGAACCTTGCATCGGAGTGAAAGACAAATCTTGCGTGGCCGTGTGTCCGGTGGACTGCATTCACGAAGGGGTCTACACCGAAGATGGCAAGGTTTACGATATGCTGTTTATTAACCCGGATGAGTGCATAGACTGTGGCCTTTGCGAGCCGGAATGCCCGGTTACGGCGATCTTTGCGGATAGCGACGTGCCCAAAGAGTGGCAACACTATATCCAGATCAACGCCGATTTCTTCCGAAACAAATAGCAGCACCGGAGGCCGAGCCTCGTTACTTTTCGGCCTCCTTTTCCCATAAGCGACCATGAGCTTACGCATCTACACTCGTACAGGCGATACGGGGCAAACCGGCCTTTTTGGAGGTGCACGCGTCGCCAAAGACGACCTGCGCGTTGAGGCCTACGGTGCGGTAGACGAACTGAACGCCGCCATTGGCCTTGTGTGTGCCCAGTGGAACGATTCGGAGATCGTTCCTCTTCTGCAAGAGTTGCAGGGGCTGCTGCTCGTGCTTGGCGGCGATCTGGCCACGCCCGGCACGGAAGTGGTCACGCGCGGGCGCGTGCATATCGAACGCATTAGGCCGCACGATGTGGAGCAACTCGAAAGCCTTATAGACCGCTTTGAGGAGCAGCTTCCGCCGCTTACCACCTTTATTTTGCCGGGAGGTTCCCCTGCCGCTGCAGCCCTTCATTGGGCACGGGTGGTCTGCAGACGGGCCGAACGACGATGTGTAAGCCTATGGCATGCCGTTGGCGAGGACGAAGAGAACGGAATGAACCCCACGGTTCTCTCTTTTCTTAATCGACTGTCCGATCTTCTCTTCGTACTGGCGCGTGTGGCCAACCGGCGAGAGGGACGCGCCGACATACCTTGGACTCGTGGAGAGAGATAACCCATGCGCCCCCGATTCCCCTCCTTAAGCCTGCTTTTTGGACTTGCCTTTCTGCTTCAAAGCCTCTGTTCGGCCAGTGCTACCCCCTTGGCAAGAGGCCATCAGCAAACCGCCCCCTTCGATCCGAGAGCGCTTCAACTGCTAGATGAAACCCTCCAAGCTTATGAAACGCTCGATAGCCTGCAGGAAGAGACGGTGTTTAGCTCCTACTCCTGGATGATTGTGCCGGGTTCGCCGGTACACGCGGATATTCCGGAGGGCTTAAAACCTCAGCCGGTGGCGCGCACGCTTACCCTAAGTGTGTTGAAGCCTAACCTGTTTCGGATGGAGCTGAAAACCACCGATGCTAATAACAAAGAGCAGACCGCTATCTGGGTTTGTGACGGCACAACGTTTTGGACCTACAACAGCGAAAAAAACTACTATACCAAACACCCGGCCCCCCATGACCTCGCCGGTCTTGCCAAACTGCCCGGTATGGATATGAGCGCGCCCGAAGTGATGATGCTTCTTGGACAGAACCCGTTCGCCGATATTCAAAATCGTTTTGACGGCGCGCGCCTGCTTCCGCCTCTCCATATTCAGGGGCTGCCTCCGCTCGACGGGGTGGAGATTTGGCAGGAAGATACCACCAAAAATCTTATTCGCCTCTACATCTCCCCCAAAAACCACCTCATCTACCGCATCGTCTTTGAAACGCTGCCGCTCTCTGCGCCCCATGACCCATCGCTCGTTGGCGATGATGTGGATGCCCTTGCCATACGCCGCCCCGTATCCTCCGGCGATAGCCCATCAACCGCTTTTGCCCTTGTTTGCGACAACAAGTTCGGCCCCCCGCCCGGCAAAGAGCCTTTCCGCTTTTCCTCGCCCCGTGGGGCGCTGCTCTATCAGCCGCTGAGCGGCCCACAAGACCTTCTAGACTACCTACAACGCAATATGCAGAGAACCGACCTACGCCACATGCTGCGCGGGCGCAAGGCGCATATCGTTCGCCCTTAAAAGGGCGTGGGGTAGAATGCATAGCAGGCGTAGGGCGGACGTAACCTTCTCGCGATAAAGTCCCAGAAACCGGCGCCGAAGCAATTGAACGGAGCATTCGTGTGGCAACAACATCTGTGCGAAAGGTGGGCATTACCGTCCATCGCACGAATCATCAGGCGTGGCAGTTGGGTAAGGAGCTTATCGCCTGGCTACAGCAAGAAGCAGGCGTGCAGGTTTTGCTTGATGAGCAGACCGCCAAGCGCTTGGAGCGCCCCGATCTCTCCTGCTGTGCCTCCGTTTGGGAGGCTGTGGATTTTGTGGTGACTCTTGGCGGTGATGGCACCATTCTGTCAGCAGCCCGTATGGCTGCCCCCAACGGTGTGCCGGTTTTGGGGGTCTATATGGGCAGGTTCGGCTTCATCGCCGAGTCGCATCCCTCCACACTCTACGCGGATCTGAGGCGTGCCCTTAGCGGTAATGTGCGCATCGAAGAGCGCATGATGATCGAGGCAGAGGTTTGGCGTAACGGCACATGCGTCCATACCAACCTAGGGCTTAACGATGCCGTCGTGAAGAGCGCTACCTCCAGCTTGCTGAATCTGCGCCTTCAGCTTGGTGGTGCGCCTTTCGCCACCTACCCTGCCGATGGACTGATCATCGCGACCTCTACCGGCTCTACGGCCTACTCGCTCTCCGCCGGCGGCCCCATCGTCGCCCCCACCATGGGCGCTCTCATCCTCACCCCCATCTGTCCCCACACGCTCAGCGCCCGTCCCATGGTCATCCCCTGTCACGACGTCATTGAAATCCATATCGAAGATTCCGGCGGCGACGTTTTGTTTAAGATGGATGGCGTAGACCCCTTTCCCATCCAGCATAACGATCGCGTGATCGTCCGCCGTTCTCGGTTTGTTACAAAGCTCATTGTGCTCGATCACGCTACTTTTTACCAAAAAGTCCGTGCCCGCTATCTCTACGGCGAGCGGCTTGACGAACCCGACGGCCTCGACCCAGAGTCCTGAACGCGCCCAATGTCTTCCCCATCCCTATAAAGGCAATTTGGCTTGTTTTCCAGAGGAAACCACTCAAAGCAAACCGAGAGGTGGCTTACTGGCCTCCCCTCGGTCTAGAGGCCATTCAGCCAGCAAGCCCATCTTGTTCGCCCCCTATCCCGTCCTTTCCCCCTGTTAGGGAGAAAGGGGGCGGTTGTGGCTAGTTTCCAAAAGACAGCCTACCAAAGGAAACCACTAGTGAACTTGCTGGTCTCCCCTCTCCCAAAGTGGGGGAGGGGGAGGGCGTCGGCCTTGAGGGGCGGGGGGGTGGGGGCTTAAAGAGCCGATGATACGACTATCATTTCGAGCCAAAGACGAGATAAACAACTGTCATTTCGAGCCAAAGACGAGAAATCTTGAGTTTCACTTCCCACCAGTTCTGAGGGGGTAGGGGGTAGGGCTGTCAATCTCGCGGTTCTAGAGCCAGTTATCAGAATGAGCTTATCTTGTTCGATGAGCTTATCTTGTTCGCCCCCTATCCCAGCCTTTCCCCCGATTCGGGAGGTGCTAGCGCACGGCGATGCAGCAGTCTTGCAGACGGCGATGCAGCGGCCAGGGAAAGAAACGGTCACGGGAACTGTGCTGGCCGCTGAGTTGGTCACCGCGAGGTGCCCCTCTCCCAAGTTAGGGGGTGGGGCAGTAGGGGTAAGGCCAATAGCTCATCGGTTGAACGCTCGACCGAGAAGTAGAAAGTGCGTGGCCGAATGCTTAACGAAAATTTAATCTCCGCTTAACCTGGCCTTAACTTGCACATTGTATTCTATTGGCGCGAAGGGAGAGAGGTGAACTCGAATCCCACTAGATAGATAAAACCCATTCGTAAAGGAGAGCCGACAATGAATCGTACGAACCGAGCGTTCACACTCATTGAGCTGCTTGTAGTTATCGCTATAATAGCGATACTGGCAGCCATTCTGTTCCCCGTCTTCGCCCAAGCCCGCGAGGACGCCCGCAAAACCTCCTGCGTCTCTAACCTCAAACAGCTCGCCACAGGCGTTTTAATGTACACCCAAGACTACGACGAGACGTTCCCCTCCGTCACCGGCAATGGCTACCCGCCTCAGCCCGGCATTCCCTTTGGAACCGATACCTGGGTTTATAACGACATTGTGGTGATCATTCAGCCCTACGTCAAGAACTTCGATGTCTTCTTCTGCCCCGACCGTCAGCGGCTTGTACCGGCCAGCGGCGATTTCTGCAACCCAGGCACCGGCACCCAACACGTCTGGGGCTATGGCTACAACTGGAGCAGCGGCTATGGGCCGCACGATAATCCCCACAGCCTGTGGTTTCAGGGCGATGGCTGCGTTCTGCCCGACACGCCCTCTAATACGCTGCCTGGTCGCTCCCTCGCAGCCGTAAACTTCCCGGCACAGTTCATTTTCCTCGGTGATACCGGCGACACACCCCGTCAAACGCTCTACACGGCCGTGTTCGATCCACGATGCAACCCGTCGAGCGGCTGGAACGCCGACCTACCTACCGGCGCACGCCATCAAGGCGGGAACGACTTCGCCTTCGCCGACGGCCACGTGAAATGGTTTAAGGTCAACCTCACCTATGTAGACCCCTACAATGTCGGCGTCACCACCCCTGCAGTGGTGCCCAATCGTTACTGGTTTAGCGCCACCTGGGATGGCGTTTCCCACTCCCCCTAGCCCCTACGTTGCTGCGCCGCTATCTCCGCTCACACGGAGATAGCGGCCTTTTTCTGAGAAAGGAGTGAAAAAATGCGCTTTCAAAGCACCCGTTTCAAACGCGCTTTCTGGTCGTTTCTTCTTCCCGCGCTGTTCGGCGCTTGCCTTCTTCCCGGTTGCCGTAAAGACGAGCCACCCCAATCGCCCAATGCCACAACGGCAGCACCGGCTCGCCTGCCCAACCAAGACCTCGGCAAAACAGATATACTGAAAAGAGGCCAGGGGCCGAAATAGCCCTTCATCACGTTTACCGAGGAGCTGCTGCATGAAACCAAAAACCACTTTGGGGCTGACAATGTTGGCCGGTGGGCTGGTATACCTTTTCGGTTTTTCATCGCCGGCGTCGCACCCAGCACCAAGAGCCGCCTTTAGCATGGCAGACTACATGGCGCCGGCCGGCAATAGGCCTACCCTACGTAACCCCAACGGAACCTCTATCTTGCCTAACGGCCGCCTCATCACCCCCATAGGGCAAACAGCCCTCGTCGCGCCACATCCCTACGGGCTTTGCCTCCGTGCCGATGGAAATATTCTGGCGGCCTCTTGCAGCGGCACAGGCCCCTTCACCCTCGAACTCTTTGAACGGCCTCAAACAGGCCTTTTCACACATCGTACCGTCGTCGTTAAGGATGCCTTTATGGGCTTGGCCTTCAGTCCAGAGGGCACCTGGCTCTACGCGGCCGGAGGGGATACCGGCAACATCCTGCGCTATAATCTTCGCACCCAACAGATGCTGCCAAGCTGGAGCCTCGACGGCCTCACCGATGGACACTCTTGGTGGTATAGCTATGCGGGCGACATCGCCCTTAGCCCAAATGGCCGCTATCTCTACGTGCTAGATCAGGCGAACTTTCGCCTCGCCGTGATGGATACGGAAACCGGCAAGGTCATCCATTCCGTGCCCACAGGGCGCTATCCCTTTGGACTGGCCCTCACCTCAAAAGGCGACCGTCTCTGGGTGGTGAACGTAGGCATGTTCGCCTATAGCCCCCTTCCTAAAGATGCGCAAGGCCACCGTGGCCTGCCTTTTCCACCCTTCGCTTTCGGTTCCAAAGCGGCACGCGATGGCACCGACATAGAGGGACGGTTTATACCTGGGCTTGGCAACCCCAACGTGCCCGAAAGCTTCAGCGTTTGGGGTTTCGACGTGTCGCACCCCCCGACAGCCCGCGTGATTCAAAAAATAAAGACGGGCTGGCTTGTCGGACAAATGACCCCACAAGGTTTCCCTGCCGTGGGCGGAAGCGTCCCTAGTGCGGTGGCGGCCACAGAGAATCGCATTTTCGTCTCTAACGCCAACAACGACATGGTGCAGGCCTTCGATGCCTCCACCGGCAAGCGGCTTTGGTCTACGCTTATTACGCTCACTCCGGCCACGGCTCGATGGCGCGGCATAATGCCCTTCGGTCTTGTGCTCTCTCCAGATGGGAATCGGCTTTATGTGGCCGAAACGGGCATCAATGCGGTGGGCATTCTGAATGCCCACAACGGGCAGGTGCTCGGCCATCTCCCTGTGGCCTGGTGGCCGGCGAAACTGCAGATATCGAGCGATGGCAAAACGCTTTTTGTGGCCTGTTCCAAAGGCTTCGGCTCCGGCCCAAACGCCGGCCCCAACTTTCATGAAGGGCCGGAGGGAACCTATGTGGGCAACCTGTTGAAAGGGGTCATCGAGCGCATCTCGCTCCCGCCCGAATCGGAACTGCCGGCTTACACCCACCGCGTTCTGGAAAACAACGGCATGTTGCCTCACGCTCCGCCACAAGCCACCACTCTGCCCTCCCTCGCGGAGCTACGCAGCCACATCAAGTATGTGGTGATGATCGCAAAAGAGAATCGCACCTTCGATGAGGTCTTCGGCGCTCTGCCCAACGTCAATGGCCTGCCCAAGCTGGCCCGCTTTGGCGCCCCGACGCGCTACGGCCCCTACCCCGATGTGGTTGTTATGCCGAACCATCTGGCGCTCGCACGTCGTTTCGCCCTCTCCGATAACTTTTATATGGACGGCGATGTCTCCGCCGATGGGCACCGCTGGTTGGTGGGCGTCTACCCCAACCCCTGGATGGCAACAAACTACGTGCAGGCCTATGGAGGGCACAGCACGTTTGGACTGGGTGAGGTTGGCCGACGTGCTCTCTTTGGAAGCAACGCCTCGTTGGCGCCCGAAGACTATTTGGAAGCCGGCAGCATTTGGGACAACCTGGCGCGTCATCATGTGCCCTTCCGCAACTATGGGGAGGGGTTTGAGTTTGCCGGCGTCGAGGAAGACGCCGGGGAAAAGCCCACCGGTGCCATCGAGACCGTGAACATTCCTATGCCCGCTCCACTTTTCGCCAACACCTGCCGCACCTACCCGCAGTTTAACCTTAACATTCCCGACCAATACCGTGTAGACCAGTTTTTAGCGGATTGGAAGGCCAACGGCTTCGACGACCCTGCCCGCATGCCCCGCTTCCTCTACTTTCATCTGCCAAACGATCACGGGGCCGAGCCTCGGCCAAAGGATGGCTACCCCTTTCATGCCTCCTATCAGGCGGATAATGATTATGCTCTGGGTCGCCTCATCGCCTTCTTTTCCCACACCCCCTACTGGAAGCAGATGGCCATCTTTGTTACAGAAGACGACTCGCAGAGTGGGGTAGACCATGTGGACGCCCACCGTTCTATTTGCTTGGTAATCAGCCCTTGGGTGAAACCAGGCTACGCCTCGCATCGGCACACAAGCATCGCCGGCATCCTGAAGACGGAGGAGGAGCTTTTGGGGTTGCCGCCGCTCAATCTCTACGACGCCCTCGCCACAGACCTTAGGGACTGTTTTGGGAACATGCCGGACGTTCGCCCTTACACCCCTGTCCCCGTAGACAAACGGATTTTCGATCCGGCGCGGGCGAAAGACCCAAAAGACCCGGCAACGGCAACCGAACCTTCCGGCCCGGCTATGGACGATCCACGCTACATCATGCGTTCCCTCGCCCGCCAAGAGCGTGAGAGGGAAAGGTAAGCATGCAAACCGTGCTAGAAATGATCAGCACAAATATTCGTTACCAATTTCTCTAACGCAACACAAAAGTTTGCCATGTGATTAATTTTAGCAAGAGCAGATACATATTGTCGCCGTTTGCTTTCTAGATCACTTTGCATGATAAGTTTATCACAACCTTTTGCCGACTGCATTTTGCTTATCACTATTTCAGATATTTTGAGTATTATACTAGCTAGTTCTTCGATCGTATCTTTATAGTTATCTATTGTAATGCAATCGGGATCGATGAACAAACTTGGCAATACTTTTTCGATATCCTTATCAACATGCGCATAAAACTTATCTCGAAGTACTTTTATTTGCTTTAGTTGCTTATTCCATTTGTCTTTAAAATTTTTAAAATGAATGTAGGCACTTTCGAAATTATTATCACCTTTGAAATTGTCATCTTCTCTTAAACCGGAAAATAACCTGCTGAGCGACATAGTTCTTTTATCTCCGTCAAGCAAACGGCTAACTGATAAAATCAGCTGTTGCCAGAATATACGCGACCAAAATATTGAAAAATACCTCTTTACAAAGCCGTTGTCTTTTTCCAAAAAAAGAATTGTATCAACAGCTATAATACTATTTATCATATCAGACTGAATGGCTAGTAGCCACTCACAGTAATGAGAGTTATTTTTCTGAGCGTCCACGAAGCAAGCCTCCAATAATTTTTAGAAATAGTACCCAAATAATGCGCGTTGGTCAATCTACCTCTAAGACACGATGGGCTTCCGCCACGTCGCGGGCCATCTGCGCCTGCAAGGCATCTAGCGAGTCGAAGCGCTCCTCATTACGTATCCGCCGCACAAAGCGAACCTCTAAAATCTGATCGTAGAGATCGCCCTCAAAATCGAATAGGTAAACCTCTATTGCGCGACCGGCACCCTCTACCGTTGGACGCTCCCCAATGCTGCACACGCCGGGCAAAAGATCGCCGCCCTGCGGCACCAACACCCATACCGCGTAAATGCCATCGGCAGGTACCACCTGCCGATAGGTCGGTACCAGGTTCGCCGTGGGATAGCCCAGTTTTCTACCGAGCCGTTGCCCTGGTACAACCCGCCCCTCCAACCAAAACGGATGGCCCAACACCGCCTCCGCTTCTGCAATATCGCCCAAACGCAGGCACTTTCGTACACGGGTGCTGCTGGCCGGTAACCCGTTTACAAACACCGGGTCTACCGCATGCACCTCAAACCCATAGTGGGCTTGTACACTCAAAAGATAGGCCAGGTTCCCTGCACGCCCCTTGCCAAAACAGAAATCACGCCCTTCCACAACCGCTTTGGCACCGCATAAACCCACCAAAATGCGCTCCACAAACTCCTCGTGGCCGAGGTTGGCCAGCGCCGTATCGAAATGGGCGATCACCAAAATATCCACCCCCAACTGCTCAATAAGTCGGTTGCGCTGCCTTGGGGTCGTGATATAGGGCGGCGCCTCCGTGGGGCGTAGCAGCTCTGCAGGATGGCGGTCGAAGGTAAAGACGAGCGCCGGTCGCCCATGCGTACGGGCATCCTCAACGGCCGTTCGTATGATGGCCTGATGCCCCACATGAACCCCATCGAAGGTTCCTATGGCCACCGTCGTTGCGGCAAAAGGCGCCGGTATCTTCTCAAGGCCTTCATAAAGAATCATAAGTGCAAAACTTTCACCGGTTGCAGTCTACTCTCTTCTATCCGTCCCACCCCTATGAAGTTCCCATCGGCATCGAGAAGCGCACAAAGCTCATTGGGCGACGCTGGCAGCATCTGCTCTATAGAGGAAAGGGGTATGGCTTGACCGTGACGAATGCGCTGCACCTGTGGCTCGGAAAGAACGACCTGCGGCCGCCCTGCCATCGCAACGAGAGGGGGAAGTAGCACCTCGTGCAACCTTCCCTCCGCTATCCTCTGTTCGAGCACATCGAGCGTAACTGCCTGTGCTAAAGTAAAAGCGTGCTGTTCATCCACCCCCACCCAGATGCGTCGCAAAGACTGCATTGTGCCCCCTACGCCCAAAGCCGCCCCCAGGTCCGCCGCAAGGGAGCGAATGTAGGTTCCGCTGGAACAGACCACCTCCAGCTTCGCTACCGGGTGATCGCCCGTACGAAAGTCAAGCAGCTCCAGACGCTCGATCTGCACGGTCTGTGGCGGTCGTTCCACAACCTGGCCTTCACGGGCTAAATCGTAGAGACGACGGCCTTGGTGGCGCTTGGCCGAAACCATGGGAGGAACCTGTTGAATGAGGCCACAAAAACGCTTTAGAATCGGCTTCAGCGCCTCCGCCGTGAGATAACCGGCATCGCACT
>NZ_DATGLN010000013.1:0-1073 GCF_035294165.1 Chthonomonas sp. | reverse complement strand
CCGCTTCCCCCCAGCAGACCCAGGAAGACGACTATCACTACTAGAAGCACCAGCCCCATTATTTTTACTTTTTTGCTCATACCTCTCCTTTCTTCTCACAAAAAGCCCACCCTTCCCTCGCATGGTGCGCGAGGGGGGGTGGACCATACTTTTAACGGGCCTTACCCTTTATCCAGCGTAAGACAAGATGCAGTCCAAGCACCAGAGTTCCCAACCCCACCATACCGAACAGGGGACAACACCCCCCTCGTTCCCCATCCTCTTCACTTTCGTAGCTACCTTCTTCCTCAGCAGATTCGCTATGTATTGTTCTGGGATCCCACTGGGAATCCCAGAACTTCTTATGGTCCGGATCGTAGTCCCCGACCCAGGCCCAGGGACCCGGTCCCTCTTCTTGATTCATCTCTCTTCCTTTCCAGACCCGCCGCCGGGGCGGTGGGCCTGCGTACTACTTTTCTCACGAACAAAAAGCCCGCCACCCCCTCGCGTGGTGAGCGAGGGAGCGGCGGGCTGACGCACTACCAGATTTCTATGCAACTATGCAGGTGGCAAAGGTGTGGGTGGGGGTTGCGGAACCGGAGGCCGCGGTTGCGGCTCCGGGGCCGGTTGCGGCCTAGGCGGCTCCGGGGCCGGGCTGGGCAACGGGAAAGGCCACTGCATACCTTTTCCTCCTTTCTAGACCAAACTACAACAACCGAGTCCGCCCCGTGTCCTCAGTGCGGGACAGCACCCACCCCTCTGCGACAATCGACCAATAGCAGAGAGACGGGCGCGCTATCCCGCACCGGCGCGTTCGGCGTGTGCAGGGCGCGCAAAAGGACGCGGACTCACATGAACCATCCCAACAATGTAGAATGGCTCATGTGAAGCCGCGTGGAAAAAGGGGGGACGTAATTTACGCTGCCATAGGAGATTAGCAGCGAAGGTAGTCAGGAGGATCTGAAGTTTCAAATCCTCAAATATTTGTTCTCCGTCGCCTCGCGCCCATACTGGTCGCGCCAGCGAGGCTCAAAGATCCGCGCTTAGTGGAGGCTAGCGACTCTCGCCGGTTTGCGAGAGGAGCACATACTATT
>NZ_DATGLN010000012.1:0-3046 GCF_035294165.1 Chthonomonas sp. | reverse complement strand
CTCGGCATCGCTATCGGCAGAGAAGAAAAAGTTGTGGTGTTGAAGTTGGGGCCATGTGCGATTGCATCCGAGGTAGAGCACAATGCCGGAGCAGGCCGGCTCGAGTTGCTTTTGTCGTTTTGTGAGGTACGCTTTGGCTTCAGGGGCATCGAGGAGCCGAGCGAGTGTATGCACGATATCGGAGTTGGCAATAACGGCATCGAAACGCTCGAGTTGACCCCCTGAGGAGAGCACTCCGACGATCTTGCCGTCGGCGGTTTCGATGTGTTCGATGAAGGTGTTAAGGCGAATGTCCACTCCAAACTCATTACAGAGTCTGCTTAAAGCCCCGGCAATTTCTCCGGTACCTCCCATGGGGTACCAACATCCGAGGCCAATTTGAACCCATGCAATGAGGCAGAGAATGGCCGGGGCCACAAACGGAGAAGAACCCACATATTGTACGAAGTGTTCGAACAGCTGTGCAAGCCGTTCATCGCGGAAGTGCTTGCGGATTGCACCATGCATGGTGGTAAAAGGATCCATTTGAAGGGCAAGAAGAGCCGATTGCAGGTTCATCGGGCTGGCCGTCATCAGATCGTGCAGGCTGCCGTAAGGTTTCCAGTAGAACCACTGCTCCGCGATCGAGTTCATGCGATGGCTGTAACTAAGGAAACGGAGATAGTTGGCCACTTCCTGTGGTGCAAACCTCTGCAGTTCGGAGTTCATTCGATGCAGAGAGGAGTATAGGTCAATGTGAGAACCATCGGCGAAAAAAGCGCGCCATTGTGGATCAAGGGCAACGAGGTTAAGATAGTCTTCGTGGTGACGACCTACGGCAAGAAACAGGCGCTCGATTACTTCCGGTTTTGTTATGATGGTAGGGCCCATATCAAAGGTGAAGCCGTTGGCTTTCCAGACGTTCATCTTCCCGCCGAGATGGCTATTTTTTTCGTAGAGGGTTACGCGATGCCCGGCGTGCGCTAGGCGCACGGCTGCAGCTAAGCCCGCCAAACCGCCCCCAATAACTGCGATCCGCATTATCCATCACCTCGATGAGTGTTTTTAACAGATTGTCGGTGTTCTCTTCTCCAGCTTTCCACTGCGGTGAACAGAGAGAGAAGCCCTTTAAGGCGTATGTAGAACGAAGACGGGTTATAAAGATTTACAAACGAACGAAGTATTCGCACATTGGCGCCATAGTAAGGAAAAAGATGGTATCTCTGTTTTGAAGGGGACGTGACATGAACGGCCTTCCATATCAAAAACTCATCTAGGCCCTCGCGCCCGCGTTGCTTGCCAAAACCACTTAGACGCCATCCGCCAAAAGGGATTGCGGGGTTTGCGGCGACAAGCAGCTCCGCCTCGTTAATGGTGACGACTGCAGCCTGCAGTTGCTGAGCTAAGAGGAAGCCGTGTTTTCTATTTTTTGTCCAGACGCTGGCACCGAGGGTGAAGTTCGAGCGATTGGCGCGTTCCACTGCCTCCTCATCGTCACGAACGGATGCGACGGCGAGCACAGGCCCAAAGAGGTCTTCCTGCATCAGCACCATGTCGTCGGTGCAGTCGGCGACGAGCGTGGGGGCATAGAAGTAACCGGTACGTGGGAGGGTGTGTCCACCGGTAAGCAGCACGGCACCCTGAGCACAGGCTGCTTGAACCACCTGATGGAGGGAACGTCTTAGGTCTTCAGTGCGCAGAGGGGTAAGCTCTCGTTCGGGCTGCAGTCGCTCCATTTGTTGTTGGCAGAGAGTAAGGAACTCATGATAGCGTTGGTGATGAACGAAAATACGTTGCGGCGCGACGCAGCTTTGCCCTGCATTGCAACAGCGTGCCCACACAAGGCAACGTGCTGCAGACGGCAGGTCTGCACAGGCGGTTACGACGCTAGCATCATTGCCCGATAGCTCCATGACGGCAGGAATGGGGCCCTGTGCCAGTGTGGCAAGGATGGTGCGGCCTGTGGTTAAACTGCCCGTGAAGGCAAGCTTCTGTATGGCGCTTCGACAAAGAGATTGGCCTGTTAAGGCATCACCTATCACAAGAAAAACGGGGAGATCGGCCTGTTCAAAGCAGTTTTGCAGAGCGCAGGCCGAAGCGATGGCAAGCTCGGATGGCTTCCATACCACGGTGTTACCGGCTGCTAAAGCCCAGACAATAGGGGTTAGGTTTAGCCAGAGGGGATAGTTCCACGTGCCGATGACGCCAACGACGCCGTAGGGTTGGGGGTAGAGGTTTGTTTGACGGAGGCGACGGGGGCGAAGGAGTTGGGGAACCTGTTGTTCAAGCCATTTAAGGGCTGCAAGCGACGGCAAAATTTCGGCGCCGTAGACCTCCTGTAGCGGCTTACCGATCTCTTGATGGATGGTGGTTGCGAGCTGTTCTGCTTGAGCGGCCAGCACCGTGCGAAGTTGCCTTAGATAGCCGCACCGCTGGCGAGGCGACAGGCGTGACCAATGAGGCAGAGCGCTGTTCGCCTGAGCAACGGCGGCGGCGACCTCCTCTTCGGTTGCGCTGGGGTAGCAACCGATTGTCTGTTGGGTAAGCGGGGATATGGAGCGAATGATGCGCATTTCCGGCATAGATGAATTATATATTACCCTTCAATAATACGTTTCCTCTTCAGAGAAAGTGACTTGAAACGAGGCTTTAAAAATAAAAATGGCGGTCGGGGGGAACCGGCCGCCATCAAAAGGGGCGATAATGGGGTTTTCCGTTCTCTACGAGCACCTTTGCGAAAGATGCGGAGGCTCGCATCTTTGCAAGTTAGCGATGCTTCGTTTGAGGTGGAAAACGTCTTTTGATAAAGACAGAGATATTCTATCACCCTTGCGAGTGGCTGTCAAGTACTTTTTGGGGTTTTTGTAGGCACGAACCAAAATTTTTTCCGTTTTTCCTAAAAATAGGGGATATTTATGTATGATTGTTTTCCTAAAAATAGGGGATATTTATGTATGATTGGCACGCAAATTGCAGTAAGGATTCTGGTGCACTCTTTGTGAACGTGAGTTGTTGACGCTCCAAGAGTCCGCACTGAAAGTTGTGCAGGTCTTAGGAGTAACGGACA
>NZ_DATGLN010000011.1:0-1683 GCF_035294165.1 Chthonomonas sp. | reverse complement strand
CGAGCTAAAATGAACGTTGTCGTTTGGGGAGCGCAGAATATCGAAACCCAAAAGGTTAGGAACCTGCTGATAGTCCCAAAAAAGATCACACTCCACGATGCTGCCGGCAGGAGCACTGCGTGTGTGAAGGGCATAGCGCAATGCCACCTTACGCGGGTCGGGCGCACGATGATTGGCCAATCCCTGCTTTTGAAGGATGTAGTTTTTAATGGCCTGATAGGCCCGCTGAAGGCGATTCGCGTTGGCAGCACGTGTGGCAACTTGAGGTACCGTGAAGGCATCGGCGTCGAAACCGGTAATGGCGGGCAGGGTGGAACTGCCACCGGGGGACAAAGTGAAGTTAAGCTGGGAGTTCGAGCCTGCCGTAAATGTGAGATTCGTGAAGGTTTGATTGATGTAGCCGGCAAAGGAGGCTGTGGCCGTGTAGGTGGCCGTGGTGGGGGTGCCGTTGGCTGTAAGGGTGGGTAGGGCCGGGATGGTGTAGTTGCCGTTTGTATCGGTGTAGGCGGTGAAGGAGCTAAGGCTGGTAAAGTACTGCCCTCCTGTCTGTTGGTCGGTAACGGGGCCGGGCGCCACGAACACACGCGCCCCTACAAGGGGGTTGCCATTCGTGTCGCGCACGGTGCCGGAAAGGGTTGCTTGGGTAGAAGTGGGCGACATCACCACATTGGCGTTGGAGGTGAAGCTGTCGCCGTTGAGGATTTCGATGGTGTTTTGGCCGCTCCATTGCTGGCCATTGATGACCTTTGTAGCTCGAACCACATAGATGGCCGAATTTTGGCCGGCGGGCACGGTAATATTGGGTATTTGGTAGTCACCCTCCTGTGTTGTGGTGGTGGACTGACCCGCGATGGTTACCGTGGCCCCGACAATGGGCGCTCCGTTAATATCGGTAACGGTGCCCAAAACCAGCCCACTGCTTTGCGGGTTGGGGCCGGGGTTGGAGGGCAAGGAGGAGCCAGAGCCACCACAACCGCCGAGAAGAACAGCTAGCCCCATACTTACCGTGCACAAGATGAGCGTGGAAAACCATTTACCGTTCTTTCTACAAGGCAGCAACCATCCGGACATCTATCGTTATCCTTCTAGTGAGGAGCCTCTTCGTCGCCTCACAGCATCAACTCATTACGATGAGTTTCTCACATTAAAGACGTTTGCACACATCGTGCGTGACGATCTGTGTGGGGGAAAGCCGGAGGGAGGCCAGCAAATCATAACTATTTTACCACCAAAACCCTGAATGTGTATGCGATTCTTTCTGCCTCGCGGTGCCTATGGAGTTCGCCCATACTGCTTTAGGCCTGTTTCCCCTGTGAACTGCCCTCACCCAGCGTGACAATGCGCTTGGTTGGTATCTGCCGATAAACATCTACCTGTCCGCTCGGCCAGCGCACCTCGATGTCCACAACCTTCGCACTCCCTACCCCGCAATGAACCCTCTTATCCGAGGCCGACATGTAGGAACCGTCCGTTTGGCACAACCGCAAGTACCTTTTGCCCTCCTCCGTCTTCACCCATACCAAGGCTCCTAAACCATCCCGATTGCTCTTGGTGCCTTGCAGACGACACTGCACCCAGTTTCCTGCCGAAGGGGTTTCGTTGTGGAGAAGCAGGGGAGCGCCTTCGGCATCTACAATAAGCACATCGAGGCGTCCGTCGTTATCATAGTCGCCGATAGCCAAT
>NZ_DATGLN010000010.1:0-1384 GCF_035294165.1 Chthonomonas sp. | reverse complement strand
GGCCTGCTTGGAGACATCGCTAAACGTGCCGTCGTGGTTGTTGTGGTAGAGAATATTGAGTGCTTTCGGTAAGCCACGAGGGCCACACATGACGGGAATGCCCTTCCATATGCAGAATTCACCGCTGCCGGGGTGCGGTGTGTGGCTTAAATCCAGATCGACATAGTTCGCAATAAACAGGTCCAGGTAACCGTCGCGATCATAATCCAGGAAGGTGCATCCCGAGCCATAGCGGGTGCCGGTGACAGGCAAATGGGCTTTGGCAGTTACATCCTCAAATGTGCCGTCGCCCCGGTTGTGATAGAGCACGTTGTGGCCGTAAGCGGTTACAAGAAGATCGGGGTGCCCATCGTTATCATAATCGCCAACACAGACACCTTGTGCCCAGCCGATGGGGCTTTGGAAGCCCGCCTGCTGTGCTACGTTCCGAAAATGGCCGTTGCCTTCATTATGGTAAAGCTGTGGCAGGCTCTGGCGCGACAGCGGCTGTCCCAGTCGTGTCCCATTGGCAATGAAGATATCATTCCGGCCGTCGCCATCGTAATCAAATATGGCGACCCCGTTCCCCGTAGTCTCTAAGATATACTGCTTCCTGTCAAGTCCCCCATAAATGTTACGTTCCGTAAGGCCGCATGAGATCGCAAGATCGACGAAGTCGGCCTGAAATGCCGGATAGCTGGCAGCGAGCAAGACCGCTGCGGTGCATATAGGTAAAACCTCCCACTTCATCGATGGCGGTCATTATAGCCGTAAGGAAATCTGGCGCCGTGCGCATTCGGGAGCCACGGGCGCTATCCCTTTTCTAGCCAAAGTGATACGGTCTCATTTATTTTTCTCTTGAAGTAAACGTTTACGTGTGGTACATTCTTTCCAGTTTTAGGTGGTCTTTAAGTTTTAAGGACTAAGGGGGGAAAATGCGGCGTCAGCCCATGTCAGTCTCGCTGGCCTTCCTGCTGTGTGTGCTGAGTGGCACGCTCCTGTTTGGCCAACGAGACCTAGGAACAATCACAGGAACTGTAACGGATCCAACCGGTGCAGCAATTCCAAACGCAACCATTACCATTACCAACACAGCTACTGGGGTGAGTACGACAACGACCACTACAGGAGCGGGTACTTATACGCGACCGGCACTCATTCCCGGAACCTACACGGTGACTGCCACTGCGCCTGGTTTTCAAAAGGGGCAACAGACAGATGTAGTGGTGAATCCCGGTCAGACGGCGACAGTGAACCTGCCGTTACAGGTTGGGAATGCAGCGACCACAGTGGAAGTGACTGCCACTGCGCCATTGCTACAAACCGAGACGCAGACTGTCGGGGAGCAGCTAAATTCCACGCAGGTTTCTACCTTGCCGCTCGGCGGCCAGCGCATTTTTACTTA
>NZ_DATGLN010000009.1:0-6241 GCF_035294165.1 Chthonomonas sp. | reverse complement strand
CTACCTCGGCCGCACCATGGAGGTTCTTGTGGAAGGAAGAGGAGCTCCAGTAGAACCCTCTTCGGAGAACGAAACGCTTCCTCCCACAAAAGAGGAATCTGCAGGTCTACTTGGAGGCTATACCGGCAACTATATCCGGGTACAGTTTGCCGGTGGTTCCCATCTTGTCGGGAAATTAGTGCAAGTACGACTGCTTGAAACGACTCTCGATGGAGCCATAGGAGAGATCGGCGATGAGACTCTAGAACCAATGCCGGAACCTCCTGCCGATTCCGATTTTATTCCTCTCGCAACTCTATCCGGCCAGGTCATCGCTTAATGCCCTCTCAAGGAAACATAAATGCCGGTACTTCTTGGAATCGATCGCTGCGTTCAAGACAACTTCGCCTTACTGAAGGGCAAACGTGTTGGGCTTATCACTAACCACTCCGGACGCGATAGCGAAGGGCGATCTACCCTCGACCTTCTCTACAATGCCAACGGCGTCAAACTGACCGCTCTTTTCGGTCCAGAACACGGCATTAGAGGTATCGTAGACGAACCGGTGTCCGATTCGCACGACTCCATTACCGGGCTCCCCATCTACAGCCTGTACGGAGCACGAACGCGCCCTCAACCCGAACAACTTCGTGATGTGGACGTGCTGGTCTACGATATCCAAGACATTGGGGTACGCTTCTATACCTATATCAGCACGCTAAAATACGCGATGGAAGCAGCCGCTGAGGCTCAAATTGCTTTTATCGTTCTCGACCGTCCGAATCCTCTCAGCGGTCAGCTAATCGAAGGACCTTTGGCTGAAATAGACCGGCTCGACTTTACGGCCTGCCACCCTATTCCCATCCGCCACGGGCTTACTTTAGGCGAACTCGCTACTCTCTATATACGAGAGCTAGAGCTACCTCTTCAGCTCGACATCGTACGACTTGAGGGATGGGAACGTAAAGACTATTGGGATGCCACCAATTTGATCTGGATTAACCCCTCGCCGAATATGCGTTCGCTACGCCAGGCACTCCTCTATCCCGGCATCGGCCTGCTGGAGTTTACTAACCTCTCTGTGGGACGGTGGACAGATACCCCATTCGAATGGATTGGTGCCCCCTGGATAGACGCCAGAAAACTTGCAGCAACCTTGAATGCAGCCTCGCTACCAGGTGTCTGTTTCATTCCCGTCCAGTTCCAACCTTCCACTCGCCAGTATGCCGGCCATACCTGCTTTGGAGTGGAGATCATCGTAACCCACCGCGAGGTTTTCCGCCCGGTGCGTACCGGTCTCACGATCGCCTTGGCTTTACGACAACTGTTTCCAGAGTATTGGGAAACAAAGAACTACCTTAGACTTTTGGCAAATCAAAAAGTCTTCAATGCCATTGTTCAAAACGCTCCCAAAGAGGAGATTTTCACACTTCTTGAAACAGACGAGCAGGCCTTCCGCGAACGTATCGCTTCCTGCCTGCTCTATTAAGGTGCTTGCTCGATACTAGGAGCGGGTGAAGGACCACACGGCTCGTCCGTGCGGCTTCCGGTTTCATCGCAGACTGCTTGACGTGTCAAGTCTACCGTCTGCTCCACAGGCGTTTCGCGTGTCGGCACGTCCTGCCGCCAACATTATTGAAAACGGAACCCTGTTCGTAGGGGGCGTGGCACACCGTCACCTCGAAAGGGCAACCAACCTTGTGTTCCTAACCCTGCTTGGCTCTCGCAAAGCGCAAACACAGGAAACTTTGCCTTCGCAGACCGGTTTGACCACTCAAACGAACAGAGCCATTCTCCCGTAAACGAAAGGAAAAGTCCTGCTAAGTAGGACGCGGTTTTTCATCCCAACGGACAAACAGCGGGGTTTTCAAACCGCAAATTACTATAACTCCTAACGATTCAAGAATGCTCCCCTTTCCGTTAGATTCGATGGCGGATTTGGGACATGTAGCCGCACAATGTAGACCACCGTTCTCCCAGACTCCACCGGGTTCGCGAGAGGCATGTCAACCGGTTGCCGACTATGCGGCGGGAGCTGAACAGATGGTTTGGCAGACGGCTTCTTGACTGTGCGCCCCTTCGGGGTAGAGGCAGGAGCGTCAAACAGCAATGGCGACGGTTTCACGAAGACGATCGGAGGCCGGTATGCTCTCAAGGTTGCAACATCCTCGCTCAAGGCCGTTTCAGGCTGACTCGGTGATGGCTTACCGACTGCCATCCTACGCAACTCCATATAGAAAGCTTTGGCGTGACTGGCAGGCACACGAACCAACAGGTAACAAGCCGCAGGGTCGGAATCCAAAGGAAGATTATAGGCGCTATCTATAGGCTTGCTGGCCATCGTAAGAGCACCCCCATAGCGCTGTACAACCTCCATCAAATGAGCACAGGATGTACTGATGCTATCCACTGCTATTGAAAGTCTCAATGGATCGTCAGGCGTTCCGCTTCCAAAAGGCGTTGATGAAGGGGAAGAACGCCGGCTTTGAGGGGCAGTGAGAAGGCTTCCTGCACCCTGTTGCCTCTGGTCTAATTGGGAGGAAGGCGTCGCAACTGCTGTGCGCCCCATAGCCAGCTCCTGCTGCCCTCTGACTCCCCTCTTCGCCCCAAACGGCTCCTTCGATAAAGGCGTTTTCGAAACGGCCGCCACCTGCTGCGGTGTCGTTCGACCGAGGGACATAGCCTGATGAGAATTTGAATGCTGCAGCCCACTCCCCGTGAGGTTCCGATCTGGCCGGTTGAATTTAACGATAACCCATAAGCAGACGGCACAGATAACTGCCACCACAACCGCAACTCCACTGCGGTGCCACAACGATCTTCTGTTTGCTGTGTTGAACGGGCCTACAGGCTGCTCTGGAATAAAGCTTAAAATTTTCGAGGCCAGCCCTGGCCATGGTGTAGGCTCCTGCGCGCCTACTTGAAGCAGCGAACTGATACGGCGCAAGGCGCCAAGCTCCTCTCGACACTCTTCACAACGCGCAATATGATGGCGCAAGAGAGCGTAGATCGGTGGAGATACTTCTCCATCCAAACAGGCTTTTAACTGATCCTTATACCAAAGGTGCACTCTAGATTGCAAATTATGATATGGCCTCATAAAACACCTCACTCCGCACCCTCATTCTTATCGTCCTCTACATAATCTCGCAGCAGTTCCCTCAGCTGGCGAAAAGCGTTTGATAAGCGCGACTTTACGGTGCCCACCGGTATCTGGAGAACTTTAGCCACCTCGGCATAGGTCAGCCCATGCAGTTCATGCAGTATCACTACTTCACGATGATGAGGCGCGAGACGGGCTAACGCCTCCTCAATCTGCCTTCCTAACTCCTCTTTACTGAGCGCTTCTTGGGGGTTATCGCACCACCTATTTGTCACCACAACAAGCTGCTCATCGAGCGACAGGGTTTCTGGCCGATGCCGTCGTTGAAAATCCACACAGTGATTCATCGCTACCCGATAGACCCAGGTAGATAGAGCGGAATCACCACGAAAGCTAGGCAAACTTCGATAGATTGCCAGAAATATCTCTTGGGTCAGGTCCTCCGCATCCATAGCCGATCCGCACATCCGATAGGCTAAGCGGTAGATACGGCTACTGAAACGGTCAATAATTTGGGCAAATGCCTGCTTGTCACCCGCAACGATCTTGGCGACCAGCTCCTGGTCTGCCAGCTTGAGAGAACGTGCCGACGCTTCGTTCTTTGGAGGTCTCTGCGTCGGCAGCAATTGGCCGTGTTCCGGATAAGCAGACATAAACGATGCTCTCTTTGCTTCTGCCTCACGAGCAGTAGCTCTACTCTTTTTGTTGTATTTAGGCTGCAAAGGGTTCATTCAGATTTGTGCCACCCGTTCACAATCCTCTTGACGTATCATCTCCTCTGTTATACAATGGTACACTGCACAACAGAGGGGAAAAGATATGCAACGCAGCTCCTGGATCGCCTTGGGATTGAGTGTGCTCCTTATTGCAATTCTGGCAATGAGTTACTTCGTCTCGCAAGAAAAGCCGAGGCAGTTTGACCTCACACAAGCCCAGCAGATTCTGCATGACCTTCAAGAGGCGGTGCGCCAAAAAGATGTCGAGGGCATTATGCGTTATGTGGCCCCCAACACGCGGCTCATCGGCGACATGGATGCGCAGAAGGCACGTCTGCTTATTGCTCGTGCCTTCCGCGTGATGCAAGCCCCTCAGCCAACCATTAGCGATGTGCAGTTTCATAATGACAACGAGGGGAAGGGCGTCGGCCTTGAAGAGCCTTCGGTTTCATTCTATTTCAACCTGCGCGATCAAGGTCCAGACTATACTTCCGATGAGTACGCCGGGCGCATCACCCTCTACTTCCGCCAGGTTTCGATCCCCCATCTCTTTGGACTGTATCACACCGCAGAATGGCGCATCGTACACGTTGAAACCACCGGTCCTAACCCCGATAGCTTTGGTGATTTCTGAAGCCTACCTACAGCTGCTCGTACCAGCCCAAGGGAGAGTGGATGCACGTTGAGGTGGCATAGCGAGGCTTGGGCGGGGAATAAGCCCACTCCACAGCATTGGCGATAACCTGCTGAACCTCTTTTTGATGATACACCGGATAGGTCTCATGCCCCGGACTAAAATAAAAAATGCGCCCCTGCCCCCGCGTGAAACAGCAGCCACTGCGAAATACCTCGCCGCCTCGAAAAGAGCTAATAAAAATCAGCTCATCCGGCTGAGGAATGTCGAAGTATTCGCCATACATCTCCTGCTGCGGAATGATAAAAACCGGAGGCACATTGCGCGTTATGGGGTGCCCTGGATTCACCGTGAAGACGATCTCCCTATCGTCATCACGCCAACGCAAGGCACAAGTCGTTCCCATAAGTCGCACAAATATTTTCGACCAATGGCCGGAATGCAGCACGATCAATCCCATCCCGCCTAAGACCCGCTCATGCACCCGTTCAACAATGCGATCTTCCACTTCATGATGGGCAATATGCCCCCACCAAGTTAGAACGTCGGTGGCACTTAACACCTCCTCCGATAACCCATGCTCGGGCTGATCCAGCGTTGCCGTCCGGACCTCCACCCCATCGCCTAAATGCTTCTTAATCCCTTCTGCTATCGTGGTATGCATGCCTTGGGGATAGATCGCTCGCACCTCCGGTTGCCGCTTTTCATGTACATTTTCACCCCATACCGTAACGCGAATCACACGCCTATCCAATCTGCTTTTCCTCCCTCACAGGTGTGTTGGCCAACCTAAGCGAATTTGGTGTATCCTATTGTACTATCAAACATCGAATTCTTCGTCATGCCCTTCTATTAGCCTAGCTTCTAATTCCTATTTTAACATTTCATTTCCTTTTATCTCCGATCTGTGCTATTATGATTCTAGATAGACGTAAAAAGAATCTGAGAGCGCTAAACTCAGGTGTAGCAGTTATGGAAAACTACGAGACATATGACTATGACGTATTGGTTATCGGGGCAGGCGGTGCAGGCCTTCGAGCTGTCATCGCCGCCAGAGAAGCCGGTTGTCGCGTTGCAGTGGTCTGCAAATCACTTCTCGGCAAGGCGCACACCGTTATGGCCGAAGGCGGTGTGGCTGCGGCTCTAGGCAATATGGATCAGCCCGACGGCACCAAAGAGCCGGACAGCTGGGAGGTCCACTTCGTTGATACCATGAAGGGTGGTGCCTTCCTTAACAACTGGCGAATGGTCGAGATATTCACGAAAGAGGCGCCAGAACGTGTGTTGGAACTTGAGCAGTATGGCGCGGTGTTCGACCGAACCCCAGACGGCCTGATAGCAGAGCGCCCCTTTGGCGGTCATAAATACCGCCGTCTCAACCACGTGGGCGACCGTACAGGGCTGGAGATCATCCGTACCCTCCAAGATAAAGCCGTTAGCCTCGGCATGGATGTTTTCATGGAGGTAGTCATTACCCGCCTCCTCAAGGAGGGGGATAGAGTGGTAGGAGCCTTTGGCTACTATCGCGAATCCGGCAACTTTATCGTTTTTCGCGCGAAGGCTATCGTTCTCGCAACAGGTGGTTGGGGGCGCATGTACCGTTATACCTCCAATTCGTGGGAAGGAACCGGTGATGGTGTTATGATGGCCTTTGAGGCCGGTGCCGAGCTTCTTGATATGGAGATGGTGCAGTTTCACCCAACCGGCATGGTATGGCCTCCAGGTATGCGCGGCATCCTCGTGACAGAAGGAGTGCGCGGGGAAGGAGGCATTCTGCGCAACGGGAAGGGGGAACGCTTTATGTTCAAC
>NZ_DATGLN010000008.1:0-1620 GCF_035294165.1 Chthonomonas sp. | reverse complement strand
TCTGGGCAATTTAAAAGTGCACAGTTGCGCATGGGAGAGGACTTTTAAATCGCCTGGCGCGACTTGCGCGGCGCTCTATTTCTTTTCGCAGCAAGCATAAACGAAAAACTATCTGTTGCATGCCCTATTTTAACACAGCCCGCCACGCTACAGCATCGCGCCGTCTCACCTCTATAGCCGGTAAAAATCTGCTAAGAAACCGGCTTGACAACGACGGGGCATAATGCTATCATAGTCTCACCTCCAGTTCACTCCGGGGGCAGTTAGCTCAGTCGGTACGAGCGCAGCGTTGACATCGCTGAGGTCACTGGTTCGATCCCAGTACTGCCCACTCATGAGAAGAGATGGCCTTCTAGAAGGCCATCTCTTTTTTTGAGTATGAACAAAAGCGCCCGGGGACGGGAACCCGAGCGCTTTTGTATGCGTAAACGCACATAGCAAAAAGGAGGGGAAAACGAAAGAGCATGTTTTAGGGTGAGATGTTTACCAGGCGTGTTAGAAAAGCCTGCACCATCTGATGTACCACTTCATAATGGAACGGACAGGCCATGTAGATGCAGGCTGGTGGCCCCGGCAGCCTCCACACCGTCTTCAAGCCTGATGTGAGAGAACAGGTTTCCCCACCGGGACCATAGTAGGCGCAAAACGGCGTGCGGCTCTCCCGCGCCGGGGCAAGCTGCACCACCCCCACGCGTGGGATACGCGCCCGCCTTCCCTGCCTGCTCTTCTGTTTAGGCATTGCTCCCTTCCTCCTCTTCCTTCACGTAAATCCCTCCCACCGTCTCACGGGTGCAAGCTTCTCCCGTCAAGGCCGCTAAGGCACGCAGCGCTCGCTCGACGAACTCCTGGGGATAGGGCACCCCCGCCTCCAAATAATAGATGTCTTCTATCGGGACCTGCGCCGCCTCCGCCAGCGCTTCTAAGTTCACATTGTGAGCGGCTCGGATCTGGAGAAAGGTTCGTTTTTCGCCCATATTGCACCTCTCGCTCATCGCCATACGACACATTTCACCTGTTCCTTCTTCTTCGTTGTCGGCGCGGTGGCTCTCCCGTCTGGAGGGTGGTGATTGGCCCGGTATATGGTTCGCCCGTCAGCAGATACAACCCGCGCCGAACCTGGGCGGCATGCACAGGCAGCCTGTGCTGCCCGTGATCGATGGACCATACCGTCCAGAGCACGCACGCCGGAGGCCCGCGCCACATCAATCCAGGTAAGCCGGTAGCGCACCGGATAGGCATGAAAATCGCCGTTCGGCACCAGGGGCAGCGGTTCGGTATGATGCTCGGAAATATCTATCAGCATACTAATCTCCCTCTCGTCCCCACGTTTCCGTTTCCATTAATACTATTGCCTCTTTGTGGTTGCCCTCCTCAAAGAGCTTCAAAATGCGCTCCGCTCCGCGCTGCATCCGCGCGGTAATCGCTGCATGGCTGGCGACCGCCGCCGGTCCATATAGCCCTTGCCGCGTAGCTTCTTCTTGTAACGCTTGCTGCTCTCTGAACGACGCTATTTCACTCTTCGACATAAGCGAATCCTTTCTTTCTGTGTATAGATGAATGGTAGCATCTACTCAAGGAGCACGAAATAGCTCTTTCCCCTCTTCAATCCACAGCTTGAAA
>NZ_DATGLN010000007.1:0-4579 GCF_035294165.1 Chthonomonas sp. | reverse complement strand
CGAGCCCTCTTAAAGAAAACTGGGGTGCTGGAGAGGTTCCAGCAACAAAAAGCACAAAGCAAGAAGAAGGTGGAAGCAGGTGTCTAGTATTGCTGCCGAGTCGAAATCCATATCGGGTTTGCTCGAATATCTCATCAAGTCGTTGGTGGACGATCCCGAGAGCGTTACCATTACGGAAGTGGAGCGGCCGGATATCACCATCTACGAGGTGCGTGTGGCTCCCGGAGACCTTGGGCGTATCATAGGAAAACAAGGGCGCGTGGTGAATGCCCTGCGCACCGTGGCGCGAGCAGCCGCGCGAGGCGAACGCCGCGTGCAAGTAGAAGTTATCTCTGATGCTTCTTAATCGGGCCAAAACATCGCTATAGAGCTATGTCGCTTGAGGAGTGGACGCTTGTTATCGGGGAGATCGTGGCCCCATTCGGCATTCGTGGAGAGGTGAAAGTGCGCCTCGAAACCGATTTTCCCGATCGGTTCTACTCTCTCAAACAGGTCTGTGTGCGTCTGCCGTCCGGTGCCATGCGGCTCATGGAGATAGAGGATGTGCGCCTGCATGGGCTGCATAAAGGGCAGATTCTGCTGCGTTTTCGGAATGTGGCCACCGTCGAAATGGCAGAGGCGCTGCGCGGCGCCGTGCTGCGCATTCGCCCCGAAGAGGCTGTGCCGCTGCCGCCAAATGAGTTCTATATTCACGAGCTTATCGGCTTCGAGGTGGTGACCCAAGAGGGCGCCTTCCTGGGACGCTTGAAGGAGGTGCTTCGCTACCCGGCACACGACATCTATGTGGTAAGCCGTGGAGGAAAGAACGAGGTGCTTCTGCCGGCCGTCCGTGAGATCGTGCGGGCCATAGACCCGCAAGCGAAGCGAATCGAGGTAAAACTGCTGCCCGGTCTGCTCTCGCCTGACGAACAGGAAGTGTAAGAGGGCAACATCGCCCGCAAAAAAATGCGTATAGACATTGTCACCCTCTTCCCTGAAATGGTGGAGGCCGTGCTCAATACGAGCATCCTCGGACGTGCCAAAGAGAAGGGGCTTGTGACGTTTCGTGTGGTGAATCTGCGCGATTATGCCACCGATAAGCACCGCACCACCGACGATGTGCCCTACGGAGGCGGCGGGGGCATGGTGATGAAGATCGAACCAATTGCCCGTGCTCTGGACGCGCTGAAGGCAGAGGCCCCTGAGGAGCAAAAACCGAGGGTCATCCTCACCGATCCGCGGGGGCGCCTGTTTACACAGGAGCTGGCCAGAGAGTTGGCCAAAGAGAGCCATCTTATTCTGCTCTGCGGGCACTACGAAGGAGTGGATGATCGGGTGCGCCAACACCTCGTTAGCGATGTGGTCTCTATCGGCGACTACGTGCTGACGGGGGGCGAGCTGCCTGCTTTGGTGATAGCGGATGCCCTCACGCGCCTGCAAGCAGGAGCGCTGGGTGACCAAGAGGCGCCAGAAAAGGATAGTTTTGCGGAGCCGATTCTCGAATATCCGCACTATACGCGCCCTGTGGAGTTCCGCGGGTGGCGCGTACCCGACGTTTTGTTGTGCGGCCATCATGCCCAGATCGCTCGATGGCGGCGACAGCAAAGCCTTCGGCTGACGCGCGATCTGCGACCTGACCTTTTTAACCGCCTTACGCTGAGTGCGGACGACCTGAAGCTTTTAGAAGAGGAAATTACGGTTCCTCCAAAATCACGAAAACACCTGCCGGTGACCTCCCAAAGCTTGGAGGAGACGGCGTCGCAACAAGAGAGAGGAAAAGATACCGATGGCACTAGGACCAGAGATCATTCGTGAGATAGAGAAAGAAGAGATCGAGCGAGCGCGCCAAATATGGGCCGAAACGGAAAACCGACGGCGCGAGCAGGATGCGAAAGAAAAGAAGCGTGCCGAGTTTGAACGCGTCTCGGTAGAAGACCGCGCTCCCATCCCCGGCTTTCGCCCCGGCGATACCGTGCGGGTGCACGCAAAAGTGGTGGAGGGCGATAGAGAGCGTATTCAGGTGTTCGAGGGCGTGGTTATTGCCATGAATAACGGAGGCGTGCGCAAAAGCTTCACCGTTCGTAAAATCTCCCATGGGGTAGGGGTGGAGCGCACCTTCCTGCTCTACTCCCCACGCATTGAAAAGATCGAGGTGGTGCGCTATGGTAAGGTGCGTCGCGCAAAACTGTACTACCTGAGGACAAAGATCGGTAAACAGGCTCGAATTAAAGAAGACCGTGACGCGAAGCGTTAGAGATAGGCGATGACTCCCACTCCGCATGAAACAGGCGCCTTAGAGTTCTTCGCCTATCTCTCTACGGCGCAGGTCGCTTTTGCCGCCCTCATTCTCACGATTGTACGGGTTTTTGCGCTACAACGCTATAAGGCTGCCGTCGAGGCGCACAAGGCGGTGGAGGATGCCGGTTCGTTCTGGGCCTTCATCGCCGAGATATGCGAATCCTTTCTTGTGGCCGGCGTGCTCGTTTTCTTTATCATTCGCCCCTTCTTCATTCAAGCGTTCTACATCCCCACCGAGTCGATGGAGAACACCCTCATGGGGCACGATGCCTACGACCCAACTACCGGCCAAACCTACGCCCATGCCGTGCATGATCGCATCTTCGTGAACAAGCTCATCTATCGCTTCACAAACCCCAAACGCGGCGATGTGATCGTGTTTCGTGCTCCTAAAGCCGCCGATTCGGATGACATCGCTCTCGGCAAGCCTCTTAAAGAGAATATCCTCATCAAACGGGTCATCGGTATTCCTGGCGATACCATTCAGATCAAGCAGGTAGGGCCTTACGATTACGTTTTCCGCAACGGGGTTCAATTGAACGAATATCACAATCCCAAACTGCCCTACAGCATCAAAGACCCCATGGACCCATCGCTCAATCCCAATTTCAAATATGGCTACGAATCCCCGGTGCACCTAGGCCCTGGGCAGTATTGGGTGATGGGAGACAACCGCAACTATAGCTTCGATAGCCGCTATTGGGGTGTGGTAACGCGCAACCGTATTATCGGCAAGGCTTTCTTCATCTTCTGGCCGCTGAACCGAATCGGCTTCATCCACTGACGTGACGTTAAGGAGCATCGGCGATGGATTGGTGGGCGGAAGAGCGTGCCGCCGCCAAAGCGGGCTATACCTGCATTGTCGGGATTGATGAGGCCGGACGTGGATGCCTCGCCGGCCCAGTGGTTGCCGCTTGTGTGCTGCTTCCCTTTGAATGGCTTCCTGAAGGCCTCAACGATTCCAAACAGTTGACCCCGTCCGAGCGGGAGAGACTCTATGAGGTGATCACAGGGGGTGCGCGGGGATGGGGGGTGGGTGTGGTCGAAGCCGAACGCATTGACGCCGTCAATATCCTCAAGGCCACGCACGAGGCCATGCGTAAGGCCCTTGAGAAGTTACCGAAAGGCCTCTTCCCCGACCTGGCGCTTATTGATGGGCTGCCGGTTCAGCCCTTCCCCATTACGCAAAAGGCTTTGGTGAGAGGCGATGCCCGCTCGGCCTCTATTGCGGCGGCCTCGATTGTGGCCAAAGTAACGCGCGATCGCCTCATGCGCTCCCTCGATGCCCTTTTTCCAGGCTATGGTTTTGCGCAACACAAGGGCTATGCCACACGCGAGCACATAAGGGCATTGCAAAGGCTTGGGCCTTGTGCGCTGCACAGGCGCAGTTTCCGACCGGTGGTGGAGGCCTTGCGGGGGCGGGAGTTGATCCATGAGCGTGCCTAGGCGGGCTTTGGGTGCCGGATGGGAGCAGGTGGTGCGCCTCTATCTAGAGCAGCAGGGCTGGCAAATCCTGGATGTCAACTATCGAAGCCCGTTTGGTGAGCTGGATATCGTGGCCCTTGAGCCAACCAAAGACGGACCGGTTGTGGTTTTTGTGGAGGTGCGCGCCCGACGCAGCCGGCGATATGGCACGCCGGCCGAAAGCGTTAGCGGAACAAAACAGGCCCGGCTGCTGGCAACCGCCTACCGGTGGTTGGCCGAACATGCGATGGGGGAGGCAGAACCGGCCTGCCGCTTCGATGTGGCGGCCGTTTCGATAGGTGCCGACGGGAACGCCAAGATTACGCTTTTCCGTGCCGCTTTCGATGCCTCGCCGTAGGTAGAAATCGGCTTGAGGACAGCTAAATCGCCGGTTCTAAAGCCAGTTCGTACAGCAAGCCCGTCTTGTTCGCTCCCTCCCCTTGCAGGGGGAGGGCGTCGGCCTTGAGGGGCGGGGGTGGGGGCTTGTACAGGTCGGCCTTGAAGAGCTGGCGATACAACTGTCATTTCGAGCCGAAGGTGAGAAATCTTAAGTTTCACTCCCCACCCGTTCTGAGGACAAGTGCGTGTGCTTTGAGAGGTAAGGGTGAGGGGCTGTAGGCTACGGTGTAGGTTGGTTCATGGTGATGACTGCAGGGGCAACCCTTGAGGGAAAGTGCTGAGGGGAAGGGGTAGGTCTTGAGAGGACTGTAAGACAAAAACCTGCCTCCCTTCATCCATGAAGGAAGGCAGGAACTACCTAACTCCACACCCTACTATGGCACGGTCACACGGAAACTTCCGCCAAAACTACCTCCGCCATACGTACCACGCACCTGCA
>NZ_DATGLN010000006.1:0-13922 GCF_035294165.1 Chthonomonas sp. | reverse complement strand
GTTGAACTATCGTCATATCATAACAAACCTTATCGGACCATGTGTTGTGCTTACTGCCTTTGCGGGCTATATAGGAAGTGCTTACGCTCAACAGACACCGGCGAATGCCTCTTTGGCAGCACAGGAGCCACAAAACCCCGTGCAGCTTATGCAGACCCTGACACCATCACTCGTCACGGTAAAGATCGTTTACAAGACTCAGGTGAGTGAGGGAGGGCAGTCGTCAACTTCGGAGGGAAAAACAGAGACCACGGGCGTAGTAGTATCTCCGGACGGGCTTGTGATGTTGTCAACCAGCAGCTACTCGTTTGACTTTGGTGGCTTTTTCGGCAATATCGGAGGTGGCGGGGATAACTCCGATTTCAAGTCGAAAACTATTCCTACCGACTTCAAGGTAACGGTCGGGCATGATCAGAAAGATTACAGCGCTAAACTGGTCGCTACCGATACCATCTTAGGGCTGACCTTCATTCAGATTACCGATCTGCAAGGAAAGAGGTTAGAGGCCGTGGACATGAGCCAGGGCGCGCAGCCTGCCTTAGGGGAGAAGGTGATACTCTTCTCGCGTCTGAGCAAAGGGTACGATTACACTCCCTATTTTCATATAACCACCGTGTGTGGTGAGATACAGATTCCTCGCCATGCCTATCTGCTAGACGGGGCCGGTCTACCGATAGGGCTGCCCGTGTACGATCTCAGCGGGAAACCTTTAGGCATCCTTACCACGTTAGCGCCAACGGTTGTTGAGACCGATTCGGGCGGTATGGGAATGCAGATCATGCAGCGTCTGTTTAGCGGAGGGGGATTCGGCCAGGTTTTCTTGGTTCCGGCCGAATCGGTGAATACGATCATCATGCAGGCCAAGGAGCGTGCGGCAAAGCTGTCGGCGACGGCGTCTAACTCAAGTTCCTCAGGGACAACGGCTGCGCCCCCTAAGAAGTAGGCATTCCGTCGCGGCGAATAGGTTTTGGAACGAAGTGGGCTACGAAGCGGGATACGGCATAGCGGTCGGTCATACCGGCGATGAAGTCGCAAACGTGTTGGGCGCGTTCGGCAGGTGTGCATTCACGAAGGTGCGTCTCGCCTTTCATAAGCTCCGGTTGCTCCATATACAGGTGGAAAAGCGCACGAATGACGTGTTGAGCTTTCCTTAAATCCTCGTTCCCCTTGGCCGCGTTCCAGTAGACGCGCTCAAACATAAAGTCTTTGAGGCGGTCAACACACTCCGACATCGTTGCAGACATTGTGACCTCGGGGCGATCAGAGCTTGTAAGTACGATATCCTCTACCATTCTAGCAATGCGCTGTGAATAGGAGCGGCCCAACGTTTTCATGATATCTTGGGGCAAATCGGCATAGGTGATGACTTTTGCGCGTATGGCGTCATCTATGTCGTGATTGATGTAGGCCACCCGATCGGCGATCCGCACGACTTTACCCTCTAGGGTGGTAGGCAGATCGGCTTCCTGACAAAGGTCTGCCCTGCCCTTACTATGCCTTGCGATGCCGTCTTTTACTTCCCATGTTAAATTCAGGCCCGGCTGCTTGGAGATTCCATCGGAGGGATCGGTATTTTCTTCGGGCACGAAGTCCGTTCTATATTCCAGCAGTTCCACCACGCGCAGGCTCTGCTCATAATGGCGGAAGCCTGCATCGGGAACAAACTCGCGATAGGCCGCATCGAGGGCCTCCTCGCCGGCGTGGCCAAACGGGGGATGTCCTAGGTCATGGGCGAGAGCGATGGCCTCGGTGAGGTCTTCGTTTAAACGCAGGGCGCGGGCGATGGTGCGGGCTATTTGGGCGACTTCGAGGGTATGGGTTAATCGCGTGCGATAGTGATCTTCCTCCGGATCAATAAAGACCTGTGTTTTATGTTTCAGGCGACGGAACGCTTTGGAATGGAGAATGCGATCGCGATCTCTCTGAAAGGCAGTACGGACAGAGTCGGGCGGTTCCGGCTTTTCGCGCCCCCGCCAGAGAGCGGCCTTAGCCGCCCAAGGGGCGAGATAGCTTAGTTCCCAATGCTCCTGTCGTTCACGAGGTGTGAGAGACATGGGGTGGCGCTCCTATACATTTGCTAATCGCTGTAGCAAGATACGTTGGGAGCTTCTTTCGGCTTCCCCAAGGGCCGGGTGTCGTCGGGTGTAGCACCCATCAGGATGGAGGTCCCAGGCTTGCATGTTATCCTCGAGCATTATTTGGAGTACCTCCAGAAGCTCCTTGCGGTTGTTAGGGGCGAGGATAGGAACAACGACTTCAATGCGTCGATCGAGATTACGCGGCATCCAATCGGCGCTACCGATATAGATGTCTTCATTTCCACCATTGTGGAAGTAAAAAATTCGGCTATGTTCAAGGAAGCGCCCGACGATGCTGATGACTCGGATGTTCTCAGATAGTCCTGGCACCCCCGGGCGGAGGCAGCACATGCCGCGCACGATAAGGTCAATTTGCACGCCTGCTTGAGAGGCTCGATAGAGGCTTTGGATGATCTCGGGGTCTACGAGCGCATTCATTTTTGCGATGATGCGCCCTGGGGTGTCTGCGCGGTGGACGGATATTTCGCGTTCAATAAGCTCCAGTAGGCGAGATCGGAGATTAATGGGAGCTACGAGGAAGCGGCGGTAGTTTTTTTGATGTGAGTAACCGGTAAGGTAGTTAAAAAGCTCAGTAGCGTCGGCACCGAAATCGTCATCGCAGGTAAGAAGCCCGATATCGGTGTAGACCGTAGCGGTACGGGGGTTATAGTTTCCGGTTCCGACATGGAGGTAGCGTCGAAGGCCATCTACCTCCCGGCGAACGACGAGGGTTACCTTACAGTGGGTCTTCAGGCCTAGCAGTCCGTAGACCACATGAACGCCGGCATTTTCAAGTTGTCGTGCCCAGGTGATGTTATTTGCCTCATCGAAACGCGCTTTAAGTTCTACCAGACAGGCCACCTGTTTGCCGTTGAGGGCGGCATCCATGAGGGCATTTAGGATGGGCGAGTCGCCGCTGGTGCGGTACAGCGTATGCTTGATGGTGAGCACGTTAGGATCGTCGGCAGCGGCGCGCAGAAAGTCGGTAACGCAGTCGAAGGACTGGTAAGGGTGGTGAAGCAGGATGTCCTGTTTCTTAATGGCATCGAACGGGTTTTGGGCACCGCGCAGGGCGGGAGGGATGGAGGGTGTAAAGGGCGGGTCACGCAGTTCGGGAATGTCGAGCGAGGCGATGGGCATAAGGTCATTCAGAGCGAGCGGGCCGTCTACGGTGTAAACTTCTTCTTCCAAGGCTTTAACTCCCGCGATAATCGTGCGACGTATCTCTTCAGGCATTTCGCTGGTGAACTCCACCCGCTCCACCTCACCAAAGCGGCGGCGCACGAGCGCTTCCTCTATAAACTCCAGCAGGTCGGTTGCGACATGCTCTTGCAGCTCGAGGTCTGCATTGCGAGTGATTCGAAACGGATAGGCTCCGAGTATCTCCATACCGACGAAGAGCCGGTCGAGATGTGCTATGATCAGCTCCTCTAGGTAGATATACCGGTAGGTATGGCCTGGTACCGGCACCATACGAGGGAGCGCAGAGGGTTCAGGAACTTTGACTCGGGCAAAGCGTTGCTGACCCGAGAGAGGGTCTCGAACGATGACCGCCAGGCTAAGACTTAAGTTTGAAATGTACGGGAACGGGTGACCTGGATCCACTGCGAGCGGAGTGAGCACCGGGAAGACCTGTTTTTCAAAGTAGGTTGTTAATGACGCTTTTTCTTTGTCACCGATGTTTTGATAGCTATCAATATGAACACCGTGTTGGGCTAGGCAGGGAAGCAGGGCACGATAGCAGTCGTATTGTGCTTTAAGAAGCGGTTCAAGGCGCGCTTTGATGGCACGGAGATCGTCGAGGTAACTCTGTTCCGTGGGCAGTTTACCGGTCTCCTGGCTCACACGTTCGCGCATGCCGGAGACATAGATCATGAAGAACTCATCGAGATTACTGCTAAAGATGGCCAGAAACTTCAATCGTTCCAGCAGTGGATTGCGAGGGTTATTGGCTTCATCCAGCACACGCGCGTTAAATTCAAGCCAGCTCAGTTCCCGATTGAAGAACAGAGGCGACTGAACTTTGTGTCGCAATTTACGGTTTGGTTTGCGGCTTTCGAGCGGTTCGTGCTGCATCGGTGGCGGCCCTCACATAAAGAATACGTATCAACATTAAAACTATTTTCGGATTTTGTTGGATAATGTCCTAGCACAGCGTCTATGTGGTCATTTGGTATTCTGCAAGCTGTTCGTCTACAACCCAAGCCGAACCCTGTGTTCGAGGGGAAGAGGACTTGGGGGGCAGCAGGCCTAACGCGGAGGCGAGCGCTCGCGGAGAGTTGCCTACGACCTGAAGATTTAGCCCTGACGATTCTCGAGCCTGTGCGATGGTAAGGTCATCGAGAAAGAGGGTGTTATCTCGTAGACAGATGCTAGGAATAAATACAGTTGAACGGCAGCTAGGAAACTGCGCCAGTTGATGCAGGATATCTTGTGCGGTGAGTAGGCCGGCGATATGGATGTTTCCCCCGAAGAAATGGTTTTTGACCACACACACATTCAGGGCGATGCCTTCTATGCGATTAAAAAGGTCGGCCATTTGTTGTATTTGAGCGGCCGGCAGTTCGGCAGTGACGAGGGTGGCTGAAACAGGGTGCGGTGCCTTGCGGGGCAGCCGTGGTGTTATGCGGCGTAGTTCCTCGAGGAAAAGGCGCATGGTGCCGATGCCATCTTCGAGTTGAGGAAACTCCTCGTAGTGCGTGCGACCGGGATAGGGATATTGGGCCACATAGTACCACTCGTCGCCTAGCCAGGCAAAGCGTGTGCCCAACATTTTGCGAAAGCGGCGTGTATGGTGTTGTACCTGAGCAATAAGCGCACGGGCGTAGTCACGGTCGGCATAGCGAAGCGGCGTGAGTTTGGAGCGGAAGCGGGTAAGCCCTACGGGCACAATGGCAACCGAGCAGACGCCGGATCGCTTGCCGGTGATGGCGCGATGTTCTGCGGCAAGCTCAACAAGGGTTTGGTCGAGAGCGGGGCCATCGTTGAGATCGGGGCAGAGAACAATCTGCGCATGGACATCAATGCGGTTATCGGCCAATTGGCGCAACTGGGGTAGGATAGGTGCCGGCTCTTTTCTGCCCAAAAGGCGGGCGCGTAAGATGGGATCGGTGGCATGCACTGAGACATAGAGGGGCGAGAGGCGTTGTTCAAGAATGCGTTCCCACTCTTGGGCAGTAATATTGGTAAGGGTAACGTAATTGCCGTGCATGAAAGAGAGCCGAAAGTCATCATCCATGAGGTAGAGTGAGCGTCGCATGCCTTTAGGTTGTTGGTGAATAAAGCAGAAGACGCAGCGGTTTTTGCAGGTATGCACCTTATCGCCTAGTTCGTGTTCGAATTCCAGGCCTAGGTCTTCTTCCGGCTCTTTGTAGAGCGTGATCTGTATCTCTTGTTCGTCACGTTGAATGGTGATTCTCAGCGACTCTTCGGCAGCGTAAAATCGGTAATCAAGGATATCGAGAATCGGTTTATCGTTAATACGTTTGAGCAGGTCGCCTGGGCGAATACCGGCCTCTGCTGCCGGACTATGGGGTGCCACTTGCGACACGATTAGAGCGTTGAGATTTTTTACAAAGATTTCTGACATGGCAGAATCTATTTTACCGGAAAATCGCCGTTTTTTGAGATGACAGGAATCGATAAAGTGGAATGGGAGATGTGGAGAATAAATTTATTGCGAGTTGCAGAGGTAGGTGAGAGAATCTAGGAAGAGCTTTCTAGCCTTCTTCAGTCGGTATTGAACGGTGCGTTCACAGAGACCATCTCGTTGTGCGATGGCTTTAACCGAAAGGTCATTTTGAAAATAATCGATCAGCAGTTGGCGCTCATCCGAAGGGAGACTCTGCAGAGCTTCTTGTACCGCCTGTTGCATCTGCACTCGGCTTGCTGTTTCGATTAGCACCTCTTCGGGAGTGGGAGATGGGTCGGGGATATGGTTTAATGGGTTGAAGGTGTCGCTGCAGAGGGAGGTAAATGAGACTTCGTGTTTTTGTATCGTTCCTTGCTTTTCCTTATAGTCTAGCACGGCATTGTGGGCCACTTTAGCCAGCCAAGGTTGACGGGAATCGCATTCCTCTGGTGAGGTGCAGCGGCCAAGCGCGTGACGGAGAAAGAGTTTAATAACCGCGTCTTGCTCGCAGTCTCCTCGATCTTGAAGAGGGATGCTGAAGTTTTTCATATAGTGGCGCAGGAGCTTTCTGAAACATGTTTCACAGTTGTATTTCACCATGATGGTCGGTTTCCTCTTTCATCGTGGGAGTGGTTGCCAAGGATGCTAGTGCCGGCATATGATGGGGAGGTGGGGGTTGAGTTGCGACAAGCTCATGCTTCAGAAGCCATAAAAGATGCCGCCGAGCTTGCGATAGAGGAAGTCCGTGTTTGGATACAACGAGATTTTCGATCTGGTGGGCATTGAACTTCAGGATACGGTTGTATTTTAAGAAGCGGAGAAGCTCGCGTGGTTCCGGTAGAGTCAGAATATATTCCCATGTTTAAATAGCTTTGGTAGATAAAAGCGCAAATACTACAGCTTAGAATTCTCTAAGTTGTACTACCAAACAGACAAATAACAAAATGGAGATATCCTGAAAGGATATCTCCAAAAAGGGGAAGTGATCGGTTATTTGAACAGTTGCACGCTCCAAGAGATAACGGCGTAGGGAAACAGGCGATGATGGCCGTGATTGCTGATGTAGACGGCGGGATTAAGACTAAGGTTTGGGGTGAGATAGTAGGTGCCTCCGATGGTGCTCGCGTTTTCTCCTCCGCCCTGATGGTCGAGCATGAGAGTGAAGTGCGAGGATATCTGATAGCCGAAGCCGGCGATCGGCTCGGTTCTATGGCCGGTGTATATGGCACCTAAAACCCACTGCTGGCGGCCCGCGTTGGTGCCAAACTCAAAAAGTTCTTGAGGCCCGCCATGGGAGATAGGCCAGTTCAGAAGCCCTGTGGTAACGGTGAAACCTGTTTTTAGTTGGACGAGGGCATACTGAAAGTTTATTAAGTCCTCTTGAGTAGGTGTGAAGTTATGGAACCAATCTATGGAAAAATTTTTTGTAAGCCCAAGTTCAAATTGGGTTTGCCAAGGGGTTCCGATGTGAGCATCTTGGGCTTGTAGGGTTATGCTTAGCACACCCTTTGGGTGGGTTGGCGGAGTTGGTATTTGGTTAAGCCCGATAACATCGGCTTGAGCCGGCGACTTCAAGGCACAGAGAATTCCGAAGAGAATCGGGCAGGATGCGAGTCGAAATCGGTTCACGTTTGGTTCCTCCTTTTTAGTTATTGGTGTTCATGCTTTCATGCCAAATGTGCTTAACGAAGTGTTCTGGCGCCCCGATCCGTAAAGGGGGAGGAGGCTTATTGGTTATTCGTGAAGCCAATAAAGCATCGCACCTTCTTGTGGATCGGGACGACGATCTAACCATGTAATGCGTGGCTGCCAAAGAGATGCATTTGGGCGATCAAGCGATAGAGCAGCAACAATCCCATTATGATCAGGTAGGCGCGAAGGGTAATTAGAGAGAACTTCACGCTGCGGCTCATGGGCATAGGCCCGACCTTCTCCGGATCGCGCTTCTCTTCAGGCTCATCATCAAGCGGATGAACCACATAGTAGAGATTGTCATCGTTCATCAGTTTAGACACGGCCATTTTTTAAACCTCCTTTGTAGTGATTTGTTTTAGGAAGACGCAGGGAACAGGTTGGGTGCGATCACCTGGGCTGCAAGGATAAAAGAGAGCGTGAACAACAAGATGATGATGATCCAGTTAATCCAGTTGTTCCAGGGCTTATTGGCGAACTCTTCTCCCAGAAGCTCGCGATCGTTGAGTAGCAGTTGCAGAAAGACGATGGCGGCAGGAAGCATAATGCCTGCAAGCACCTGCACGCTGATGATGATAAGTTGCAACGGTGCTTTGGGGATGAGGACGATAGCTGCCGCCAGGAGCACGCCGATAGCATAGATAGTATAGAAACCGGGAGCTTCCTTAAATGTGGCGTTCAAGGTATGCTTCCAGCCTTTAACTTCCCCAAAGGCCCATGCACTCGAAAGAGAGACGGCGGTAGCGCCGAGAACGGCAGCGTTGCACATGAGCAGCAGAATGGCGTATTTGACGAAGGGGCCTAGCGTTGGGCCGAGCGCCACGGCCATTTGGGCCGGGTCGGTATAGTTGATATGGTGGCGATAGGCTGCATCTCCGGCAAGGATCATGCAGCCGGCGACGATGATGGTGAAACACGCCCCGAGGAAAGTGTCTAGCCGTTCCCACTTAAGGTCGGAAAAACGCAGCCGTTTATCGGCCACGCACGACTGTTGGAAGAAGAGTTGCCATGGTGCGATGGTTGTTCCCACCAGAGCGATAACGAGAAAGACCAAGTTCGTTGTTAGGCCTCCAGGAGGAATATGAGGCACTACTGAATCATGGATGAGCTGCTTGGAGTTGGGATGGCAAAGCATGGCGATGACCAGCCAGATAGCATCGAGTAAGCAGAGGACGATGGTGGGGCGCTCCCATCGCAGGTAGTGACCCGTAACCACCAGGACGACCAAGCCGATAGCAAAGAGGGGAACGGCAATATAGGGACTTACCCCCATTTTTGCCCAGGCCAGAGAGATCGCCGCGAACTCGGTGACAATAGTCAGAAAGTTAACGATGAGGAGGTCCATCAGGGAGAAAAAGCCCCACCATTTCCCAAATCGCCGGTAGATCATGGCTGCATGGCCTTGCCCGGTGGCAATGCCGAGTCGTGCGACCATCTCTTGGACAAAATAGGTGATAGGCAGCAGCAGCAGGAGCACCCATAGAAGATGGGTGCCATACTGCGCTCCGGCCTGTGTGTAGGTGGACACCGCTCCGGCATCGTTATCGGCCTCCATAACGATTAGGCCCGGGCCGAATACCAGCAGAAAAGTAAGTAACTCCTTCTGCCAACGGCCACGTACGGCGCGGCCTTTGGTTTTTGTTTGTTCATTCAGAATAGTCATTTTTCCGTCCTCTCATTGAAGTGATGGCTTTCAGGCTACTATTGCGGCCATTCCTATGTTTTCGTGCTGACCCGGAGGCGCCCATTCGACAGGGTCTTCCGTCGGCGTCTCTTGCAGATCGGTGACCCGGTTGGTTGTGTGGTACACATGGTGAATCGGCTGGGGCTGAGTCGTTTCCAACAGATAGTTCAGCGGATGCGACTCGGTGTCCACAACCCACTTGGGCACCAGTTGCCCCATTTCATTTTTTAACCAGACCATTTTGAGCATGGCTTTACCCTCCTCTCTGGAAATTGAGGTTAGTTTACCGACGTCGGGCATCGCCTTTGTGGGCAGGATGTTAGGCGCGATCACGTCTTTGAAAGAGGGGATAAAGCCTCTCCATGAGACGCAATACGCCCTATTACCTACCTACAAGGCAGCGCACAAACGCTGTAGGATGAGGGACGGGAAGAGATGGAGGTTGAGGAGAGGAAGCCATCACCTCACACGTCCCGTCGGCCCTGCCGTGAGCCGAGCGGACGTGCTAGTGACAGCCTAAGAGGCTAGAGGAGCATACCGCCGGCTACACGGCCTAATTGTGATTTGCCTCCGTTACTTGGAGGCTCGATACTATTGGTATCCATAGTTCCTTTGAAATCTCCGTGTGCCATCGGCTTTTGGGCAAGAAGCACGTAATAAAGCCCGCCTGTTGAGCGAGAGGCGGGCCGTTGGATTCGATTTAGAAGGTTAACGAACCCCACTCGCTCAAGTTTTGGCACCGCGTACCCTAGAGGCTTGAAGCCTCAGCCACGTTAGGTAGACCCTTCGAACGGGAGTACCTGTTATACCCTTAAGGTGTCTCTGGACACGAAAGGGCAGTGGCCTATATGTATGCGGGAGCCTCACCTATCGAGGTGAATTCCCATTTTTTATTTTCGGCGAGCACCTTACGCTTCGCCAAACTTTCCTACGCAGTATACTAAACGAAAGTTCCACTTGTCAAGGCTTTAAGAGTTTTTTCAGCAACCAATCGGAGGTATGAGAAATGCGCTTATTGGCAGGAAGGGTTGCGGACGCACTGCATATCCAAGAGAAGGCTATGGTGATGGTGGAGGATGGTCGAATAACCCAAATTGAATCATGGGATGATGCTACTCGGCCTCAAAAAGCGGACATAGATGCTCGCCGTTGGTTACTTGTGCCGGGGTTTGTGGATATTCATGTTCACGGAGGGGCTGGGCGCTATGTGATGGAGGCAGATGAGGAGGCGATTCTGTCAGTCGCGCATCATCTTACACGACATGGGGTAACCGGCTTTTTGCCAACCACCATAACTGGTCCTAGAGAGCAGTTAACCGCCGTGTTGGAGGTAATCGTCCGTCTTATGCGAGGGAGGGCTTGCGAGAGTGCCTGCGTTCTCGGTTGTCATCTGGAAGGGCCTTACATTAATCCTCAGAAAAAGGGTGCGCAGCCAGAAGCATACATTCTGACACCGGACTGTAACGATTTTCTGCGTTGGGCAGGGCCGTATTTAGAAGTGGTGCGTATTATGACTCTGGCGCCTGAATTGCCGGGGGCGGATCAACTTATAAGGATGTTGGTAAGAGAAGGCATTATTGTTTCTATTGGCCACACCAATGCCACCAATGCGGATGTGGATAGAGCCATAGGGTTTGGGGCGCGCCATGTAACGCACTGTGGTAATGCGATGCGTGGTATGGAGAGCAGGGAACCGGGTGTTCTAGGGGCGGCCCTTGCTCGCTCGGAGTTGGTAGCGGAGCTGATTTGGGATAACATTCATGTGCACCCCGCCGTTTGTAAGGTTATCGTGGAGGCAAAGGGAGCGCGAGGGGTTATTCTCATTTCCGACGGCATTCCTGGGGCAGGGATGCCGGATGGATATAGCTTTTCCTTGGGCGATTTACCGGTAGTGGTCTCTAACGGTGCGGCACGTTTGCCGGATGGAACTTTGGCCGGTAGCTTACTGACCCTCGAACGCGCATTTTACAACGCCGGAGGTTATGATTTGCGAAAGCGGGTCCTCATGTCATCGTATAATGCCCTATGTGCTTTAGGGCTGAACCATCGGAAAGGGCGCATTGCCCCTGGCTATGATGCCGATCTGGTGGTTTTGGACGAAGAGGGAACGGTGCGCCTGACGGTAATAGAAGGGCGTATCGTTTATGATGGGCGGGAGGGCTAGACCCAAAAATTTTTCGGGAAACCCTTGACATGAGCCGATCTTAGTGCTAAAATGAGTCTATACTACTAGGTAGCTAGAAAAATATGTCATCAAGTATCACAAAGCCAATGATGGTTGGGCTCAAGGCCGTGCGCGTCGTGAGGGACGGCCCTCTGCCACGTCATCTCCAAGTGAAGCAGATTCTTCGAGACCTCGTGCAACGTGGTGTTTGGAAAGCGGGAGACAGAATACCGGCGGAGACGGAGATCGCAAGCAGTCTGGGCGTCAGCAAAATGACGGTAAATAAGGCTATCTTGGCTTTAGTAGAGGAAGGGCTTTTCGTTCGAGAAGTCGGGCGAGGCACCTTTGTAAAGGACTTCACGGCTGGTGGGGGGCGGACGCGGCGTGAAAGAACATTAGAGTGGCCTCGGCGTCGAACGCCTCTCGTCTATCATGTAATCACCGTAGGCCCTACCGAGATGGTAGCCGACAACGAGTACCTTTGTGCGCTTCTGTTAGCGATGCGCTGCCAGGTAAGTCCTTTGGAGGTGACGCTGACGCTGCAGCATGTACGTGGAGGTGACTATGTACGCTTTTGGCGCTCGGATCACAGTGCCGGTTGGATCTTAGTAGCGCCACGTCAAGAGGATGTGGAAGGGTTGCACGCTCTTGCCGCCGAGGGGGCTAGGGCTGTGGTTGTGGGAGCCTCGTGGCAAGGGGTGCCGCTTCCCTGTGTGGATAGTAATAACCGCGAAGGCGCAGAAATGGCCGTGGATCACCTATTTCGTTTAGGGCACCGTAAGATCGGTTTGATCTATGCCGAGCCGAATGCCATCAACACGCAAGATCGAATTCTAGGATTTCAGGCCGCCTTACAAGCAAAGGTCTTGCCGTTTAGGCCTGACTGGATGTTAGATGCCGGAACGGCGGAGGGCATTGCGGAACCGACTTACACAAGGCTGCGCGAACTGCTGAAGGGTTCGACCCGTCCAACAGCCTTTTTGGCCGCCGGTCCCTTTTTAGCACGAACTTTGCTGGAGCTTGCTCAAGAGGAGGGAATTAAGGTTCCGGAACAGCTTTCTATCGTTGGTTTCGACGATCCGACGGCGGTGGCGCACGCGGTACCTAAGCTAACAACAGTGAAGCAGCCGCTAGAGGTCATGGGGCGTGAGGCCATCAAAAAGCTGCAGGAGATGCATGAGCGAGGGGTGATGAAGCTTTCCGACCCCGACAGAATCTTCCTGCCTTGCACCCTCATCGCCAGGGAGTCTACGGCGCCTCCTCCTCAATGAGGGGCGAATGAACATTTTGTGCTTTGTACGGGAAGGCACAAAGTAACCAAAACAACTCAATCGGAGGAATAGTAATGCAAAGTAAAAGAGCTTTTACACTGATTGAATTGCTTGTAGTAATCGCAATAATAGCGATTCTCGCAGCAATTCTGTTCCCTGTGTTTGCACAGGCTCGGGAGAAGGCACGCTCGATCTCGTGTCTATCGAATCTCAAACAGATCGGGCTGGCGACTATGATGTATGCACAGGATTATGATGAGACCTTTTTCCAATTGCCGTGGCATCGAAAACCTGGAGATACCGGATGTCCTCCTAATCCGAATGCTCCCTGCCCTACCGTGTGGTGGAGCGATCTGCTTATGCCCTATATAAAGAACCAGGCTATTTTTAGTTGCCCGAGTAACAACGATACACTTTTCAGTACCTGGGGATATACACCTCCCAAATATAGAGTTACTTACGGTTTAGATCACCCCTACTTAGACACCGGTCCACATACGACGTCAGACCTATCTAATCCGTCTGAGGTAGCCTTTTTCTCAGATGATAGGTATGCCTGGAACTGGTACACCTGTCAACCTAATGGAACTGGAGGCTATGCTCTTTATTGGGACTGGGCTGATCCTCTTTCTGGATGGGCTGGATACGGCGACTTTAAGGACCATTCACGTACGCCCCGTCACTTTAACGGCCAAAACTTTGCGTATGCTGATGGGCATGCAAAGTTTGGCCCATTAAGTGTGCCTGCCCCAGATGCATCCAGAGGGTTCTCCAATGGCCTTTATTATGGTGCCTTTCGCACTGCTCGCGCCTATGATTTAAACTATAGTGATAAGAAGTGCAGCATCCCTGTTAATTAGCTGCAACCTGCTGGTCGGGCGTGGAAAGCGGCAAGCTGCCCATGCCCGACGGCTCGAAAGGAGTATATAGAGATGCGACAAAATCTTAATCCTATTGTAGTAGGAATCGTACTAGGATTCGTTCTGCTCCTGCTAGTTATCATTGGGATTAAAGTTTTCAGCGGTAGTGGTGCTGGCACGAAACCGCAACCCCTTGACTATAAGATTCCACCCCCGGCAGCTCATGCTGTTCAATCTGGTAGCAGCGGCACACCCTAGAGCGATTGGTGTTTGACATATTGGGGAGACTCGTCATATATAGTGACTGTGTCAAAACAATCGAGGTGGATATACAGTACTTTCGTTGTGCTCGCGTTCGCCGTAGCAATGTGGGTGCGCGTAAAATACACTGATCCCCCCTCTTTGATGCGGCGCTATATGGATGCCGTTCATCTTGCAGAGGCGGGAGACTACGTGCACGCCGTTGCCATTTGGCAGCGGCTTTTAGTGGAGTATCCCTCCTTTCCTTACACCTACTTTCAGCTGGGGCGTTTTTACGCCCG
>NZ_DATGLN010000005.1:0-5272 GCF_035294165.1 Chthonomonas sp. | reverse complement strand
AGCACACCGCGCGCGGCACGGTCGAGGTCGGTGCGTACCATGCTCTCCACAAGCCCCTCGAAGTTCACCTCTCGATGCCAACCCAGCTGCGTCTCGGCCTTCTTTGGGCAGCCCAGCAGCATGTCAACCTCGGCAGGGCGGTACAGTTTGGGGTTCACCCGCACGATCTCCTTGCCGGTTTTTCGGTCTATGCCGCGCGTATTTTCCGCCTCGCCCTCCCACACGATGTCGAAGCCGGCGTAGCGCGCCGCTATCTCCACAAACTCACGAACGGTGCGCGTTTCGCCGGTCGCCAGCACATAGTCATCGGCCTGAGGCTGCTGCAGCATAAGGTACATGCCTCTAACGTAGTCGCCGGCATATCCCCAGTCGCGTTTTGCATCCAGATTGCCAAGCTCCAACACATCCAACTGCCCATGCCTTATGCGGGCCAGTGAGGCCGTTATCTTTCGGGTTACAAAGTCCTGTCCTCGCAAGGGCGATTCGTGGTTGAAGAGAATGCCCGAAGTGGCATGCATGCCGTAGGATTCTCGGTAGTTCACCGTTATCCAATGGGCATAGAGTTTCGCTACCCCATAAGGGCTTCTTGGATGGAACGGCGTCTCCTCGGTTTGAGGTACTTCCCGAACCTTACCGAACATTTCGGAGGTAGAGGCCTGGTAGAAGTGCGCCTCCGGCCGCACCTGTCGTAAGGCCTCCAGCAGACGCGCGGTGCCCAGAGCATCTACATCGCCAGTATAGATGGGTTGCTCGAACGAGGCCGTTACAAAGCTTTGGGCGGCCAGGTTGTAGACCTCGTCCGGCTTCACCTGCTCGATGCAGCGCAGGATGTTGGAGTACTCCAACAGCTCCAGCGACACTAGCTTCACGGCGTTGGCAATGCCCAATTCGGCCAACCGCCACAAATTAATCGAGGCGCTGCGCCGATAGGCGCCGTAGACATCATAGCCGTGGTCTAACAGCAGTTTCGCCAAATAGGCGCCGTCCTGCCCTGTAATGCCCGTAATGAGTGCGCGTTTCGTCATCATCTCGTCCTCTTTCGCGTTGCATTTAGAGTTATTTGCCCAAGGCGTCTGCTTTAGATAGCCGCAGGGCCGTAGGTTGCGTCGAACCAGGCGATGGTCTCTCGCAGCCCCTCTTCCAGGCTGTATCGGGGCCGGTATCCCAACGCCTTTAGTCGTTCAATAGAAACCTCCCAGCGCTGCGCATCTCCTACCCAGCTCGTGCCCGTGTACTCGATGTGGGTCTTGCCACTTAGGCCTCGTGCAGCAAGAATTGCCTCTGCCAGCTCCGTTACCGAACAGTTTTTACCGGATGAGATGTTATAGGCGACCCCGCAGTCTCCCTTTAGGGCTAACGTGATCAGCCCCTGCACGGTATCAGCAACATAGGTAAAATCGCGAATCTGCTTTCCTGTCCCAAGCACTTCCAAGTGATGTGGGTTACGCTGTAGCTTCTTTAGAAAATCTAGAACCACAAATCGTGCCATGCGTGGGCCGTAGGCATTAAAAAGTCGGGCGATGACGATCGGCACCTGGTAGACGCGATACATCATCTGGGCGGTAATCTCGGTGTTTAGCTTGCTGGCGCCGTAAGGGGAAATAGGATGAAGGGGCGATTCTTCGGTGATAGGAAAAGCATCGGGCTGCCCGTAGACGGCACCGGAAGAGGCCACCACCACCTTTCGACAGGCCTCCTGCCCTCTTAAGGCGTTCAACAGGCGAAACGTGCCCACACAGTTGGCCTCAAAGTCGTAGACGGGGTCTTGCACGGAGCCTGGAACGGAGGCATTCGCAGCTAAATGAAACACATAACTCGGTTGAACTTTTTCAACAAGGGCGCCTATGGCATCGGCATCGCGCACATCGCATTCGGTAAAAACCACCTGCTCGCTTACTGCCTGCAGATTCGCCCAACTGCCGGCCTGAAGGTTATCCACGGCCGTCACCTGCGCACCCAGAGCCACCAGATGCTCTACCAGGTGCGAACCGATGAAACCGGCCGCACCGGTAACTATAATCGGGGCGTTTCGGAAGCCCTCTTCAACAACACTAAGGCTCATATAGCGACGGTTTCTCGACTTTCTATCAGACTCGAATAGAGGGCGAGTAAGGCCTCACTCACCGCCGGTACAGAGTACTTTTGCCGCACCAACTCTTTGCCGTTCGATCCTAGTCGAGCGCGCAATTCGGGTTTTTCGAGGAGAAGCACGAGAGTCTCAGCTACCTCCTCCGGCTTTTGAGACACACTCCGCCCTGCCTCGTTGCCCTCCACCAGCTCCGGAAGACCGTGCGCCATGCCGCCCACCACCGGCTTTCCGTAGCTCCAGGCCTCCAGATAGACCGTCGGCAGAATTTCGCTGAGAGAGGGCATGCAGAAAACATCGCAGGCTGCAAGGGCATCCGCTTTTTCCTGAAGGCTCACCTTACCGAGAAAAACGATGCGCGGGTCGGCCCCCTGGAACCAGTCCACCGTGCCCGGCCCAATAAAGACAAAACGCGCCTCCGGAAACCGCTTCCACACCAACGGAGCCGACTCAAAGACCGCCCTGGCCCCTTTCTGAGGCATCATGCGCCCCACATAGAGCACCATGGGCACCCCCTCCAGCCCATGGCGTTTGCGAAACCCCTCAGGGTCTGCGCTCTCCGGCAGTTCAGGGGAAACCCCGATCACGTGGGTTTTCTCCCGAGGCACACCGATGGAGACGAGATAGTCCCGATCGGTCTCCACCAAACCGATAACGGCGTCGGCCTTTTGATAGTAGGCGATATCCTCCGGGCCATCGCCCCACTGGTGTGGGTGGCAAAAGGGCGTGCACACAAAGGGCACGCCGGCCCGTTTGGCCGCCTCCTGCGCCGTCCAGCCCAAATAGCCGCCCGCCAACGAGTGCACCACATCCTTATCGCCAATGAGGGCGAGAAGCCTTGGCAGATAGACCCTTCGATACCACGGATAACCAAAGCGATTAAGGGGATGGTAGGCCACGCTGCAGAGCTTGGGAACGCACCGCACGGCGATGGGCAACATGCGCAGCCGGTCTAGAGGCTTGGGTGTAAGGGAGTGCACGAAAACCGGCCCATCCTGGTAGCTAGGGTAGGAGGGAACGAGCAGGCTTGTGCCCAAAACAGCCAACCGATGCGGCAACCTCTGCTGATGAAAATTTCCTGCGGCAACCTCTACGTGGTGGGATTGACTCATGGCATGCGCTATCTGACGGGCGTGTGTTTCCACACCCCCGATAAACGGATGATAGTTAGGTGCCACGATCAGAATTCGCATTCCTCACTCCCGGCATAGGCCTGTTTCGGTCTCTATTATTATAGGCTATTGAAAGCGTTTTCCGTCTCTCTTTCGGGCTATCCATAGAGATTGACGAGTCTTTTACCGCATCTGTCACGTTATCGGCGGAAAAAGGACGAAAGTTTAGAGGGCGGGGTTGGCTCTTGAACTGTAGCCGTCACCTTCTCCCCCGTCCCTCTTGTCGGTACCGTACGAATGAAAGGCAAAATCGAAGCACCGCTCACGACCTGCTTTGAGAGAGGCCTTGCTCCAGCGACTTCGCCTGTCCCTTGCGCAGGTGCGTCGGCATAAACGGACGCTCGAAAACAAGATGGAAGAGATAGGCAGCCACGAGGCAGATGCCTATGCCCACGCTGAAGAGGAAAAAGAAATAGGCATTACTTGAAAATTGATGTCGAATGCTAAAATGATCCAGAAAGATAACAATCGGAGTATGAATAAGATAGAGACTATAGGAGAAGGTGCCTAGCAGAATGACCGCACGATGGTGCAAAAGACGAAGAGGACGGTTATCCGGCAACCCTTGCTGTAGACGATAGGTTGAACCCAGAATGAAACAGGAGGTTGCAAGACCCACCAGAACATCTATGGGCCATTCGCTACCGCTCCCTAAACCCCAGCAAGTAACGTTCAGCCAATGGAGGCTGGGATGTCGTAGGGTGAATTGGCGTTGCATGACCAATAGCAGGTAGGCTCCTGCCGCAAAAAGGGAGGCCAAAGCATACCAGGGAAGACGTGCTTTCAAACGCATGAGAGAAGGTTTTTGCCAGAAGGCGATAATAGCGGCCGCCATGCCCAAGGTAAAGTCCCCCATCATCCAACTATAGGTGCCTCCAAAGTGAAGGTAGTAGCTTGTTAAGCCATAGGCCCAGGCAAAAAGCACGGGCGCTACCAAACCAAAGCGACGCCAGAGAGGCAGAAAAACAAGAGCGAACCAAAAATAGATTTGCCACTCCACCGCGATGCTCCACATGGCCCTCTCGAACTTAGTTTCCCAAGCGCCGCTGAAGTTGTGAATAAGCAAGAGATGGGAAACAACCGCCCCCACCGTAATGTGCGGGGTTTGTTATCCCAAAGACCTTCCATATGCGGCACAAAAGCCACTAGAAGAAAACAGATGGCGAGGGCAGCGTAGTAGGGCGGGAGAATGCGTCGTGCCCTTCGTTTAAAGTAGTCCCATACCCCTTTGGGCATATGGCCATCTTGAGTGCGGGCAACAGGTAGCATAAGAACATAGCCAGAAAGAACGATAAACACCACTACCGCCTCATGGCCAAAGTTGAAAAGGCCAAAATAGAGCAGTTTGATCAGCTTTCCCATCCAATAACTTGGCAAGCTCGCGAGTTGATTCGTGAGGGAGTTATAGCCAAGGAAGCAGTGATAGACCATCACATAGAGAGAAGCAAAGCCACGCAGGCCATCGAGAAACTCAAGGCGCAGACGCGGGGCTTCTTTGGCGGAAACCGGCGTCGGCTGAACCACAGCGCTTACTGTACTCATGATGGTATCCTCCACACCATGTTCTGCGATAAAATTAGGACATGTAATTGAACGCAGACTTAGGATAGTGCATTATACATGAAAACTTCCCTTTTATCATCGGCAGGACAAAAAACTTCTGGACTGTCAATTTCCAAGTGCCGACACAAAGGTAAGTCCTACCTATTGGTTGCTTCTGACAAGACTGTATCCTTCAATATCAGGGAGAGGGGCGACCGGCAAGTTACTAGTGGCTTTCTGTGATAAGCTTCCTTTGGAAACTAACCACAATAGCCTCCTTCACACCATAGAAAAACGTTTGCACGTTGCATAGACGCCTTAGTCCCCTCTCCGTTTAGCATTTTAAAAAGTTGAGTGGTCTCATTGCGAGCAACTACTTCGGTGGGAATATTAAGCCCTTTACATATCGCTTCACGGCCCCACCCCAAAAACGGGCGGTCAACCCCAACTGCCCTTTTTTCAAATGGCGCCA
>NZ_DATGLN010000004.1:0-4750 GCF_035294165.1 Chthonomonas sp. | reverse complement strand
GAGAGCAGGATACGCAGATGATGCGATACGGCCGGCATGGACATATCGAGCAAAACGCTTAGTTCACAAACACAAAGTGGCTCGTTGGAGAGGGCATAGAGAATGCGTAAGCGCACGGGGTCGGCCACGGCCTTCAGCAGAAGCGCTGTCTCCTCGAAGTTCTCTTCAGGTGGCATCTTCTTCGCCACGCGACGCACGCGCGTTGGGTCGCTATTATAGACGTCGCAGGTGATCTCTTCTATGGAACGTTTCAAACGGGTTGGCATCGTTTCCTCCTTCAAACAATTGTACGATTGTTTAATTGATAGAGTTTCCACTATGTTCCTGGAAAGCGATTGTAAGCAGCCGACCCAAAATGGAGAAGATAACCTCACTAGATCGTAGAAACACAACAGAATGAGCGTGCATGGAGGCTAAGCGATGCGCACTATCGGCAGTCCCCAAATCGAAAATGAGCTAGTAGAACTTCTACGCCATAACTGGGAACTGGAGATGGACGGGTACGCGATGTATTCGGCGCTTGCCGAGCGCGATCGCGTGCCCGAACGGAAAACGATTTTTCGGAAAATGGCGGAGATGGAACGCCGCCATGCCGAGCAGTGGGCCAAAAAACTACAGGAGATGGGGGCTGCCGTCCCAACAGAGCATAAGGGGGAGAAACACTCCGTTAATTTAGCGGCCAGTGCTGGCGGCATGCAGCAGATTATCTTGGCCATTGAGGCAGAGGAACGCCGCGACATTGCCAACTACCTCCAACAGATGCAGCAGATAGAGGATGAGAGCATTGCCTCCATTTTACGCGAGGTCGTGCTCGACGAGTTTGCCCAAGCACGCATTCTACGCCGTTTATATGCTCAAAGCAGCCCGCGCTCCGTGCTCGATTTTCTCTTGAGCAAGGAGCGACGCGCCACCGGAAGCTGGATCGGAGATGCCGTTTACGGAGTCAATGATGGTCTGGGTGCTATTTTTGGGATCGTTAGTGGAGTATCGGGGGCTACCCTTGGCAACAGCAAGTATGTTTTATTGGCCGGTCTAGCCGGCATGATCGCCAGTGCCTTCTCTATGGGTGCCGGCGCCTACCTTTCGGCGAAGAGCGAGCGGGAGATTTATGAGGCGGAGATGCATCGGGAAAAGGAGGCCTACGAGGCACACCCAGAGGAGGCTAAGGAAGAGCTGGCCATCTTCTACCAACTGAAGGGTATACCCGAAAAAGACGCCGTTAAGATCGTGGAGTATCTGGCGGCTAAGCCGGAACAGTTCCTCCGCACTCTGGCCGCCGAAAAACTCAATCTAACCGATGAAGCGCTCTCCAACCCCATTACTTCGGCGCTTTCCGGTATGTTCTCAACGGCAGTAGGGGCATTCATTCCCATCATCCCCTTCTTCTTCCTCACCGGCTATACAGCGGTTATCGTAGCGGCCGTGGTTTCGATGGCAGCCCACTTTGCAGTGGGAGCCGCCAAGAGCTTGCTAACCGTGCGCTCCTGGTGGAGCAGCGGCTTGGAGATGACGATTGTAGGCGCTCTCGAAGGGTTAATTACCTACGTCATCGGTATCGGACTGGGGCATGTTGGCGCCTAGCAAGCAAGCTTTTGAATGCGCTTTCGATACTGCTTGAAAAAAGTTGTTGACACATCATCAGGTTTGTGCGATAATCTTAGAAACGAATCGCTCCCGGCGTTGCGATTTCTGTCGTGAAGCTCAAACAGACTACGTAGTCTGCACTGCGTGAACATAAAAACCAGTAACTGTAAGATACAAGAGGACATGCTGTTCGTCTAAAGAATGCCTTTTAGGCGTGTTTTGGAGGGCCAGAGAAGTATCATGAAGACGCCGGTTGATTTTGCCGATAAGGCAAGAGTGCGGGCGCTTCGGCAGTATGCCATCCTCGATACACTGCCCGAAGAGCCTTACGACCATATCGCGCTTGCCGCAGCCGCTCTGTGCTCGGCTCCCTATGCGCTGATCGGGTTCGTGGACGAAGAACGAGTCTGGTATAAAGCACAAGTAGGCCTAGACCTTGTGGAACTGCCCCGTGAGTTGGCCTTCTGCTCTCATGTGATCTCTCAAACCAAACCTTTGCTCGTTCCCGACACCCAGCGCGACGCGCGTTTTGCGCTTTGTCCCCTTCTCCAGCCGCCGCACTCTATTCGCTTTTATGTTGCCGTGCCGCTCATCACGCCAGATGGCTATGTTATCGGCGCGCTCAGCGTGCTCGATGTTCGCCCTCGACGCTTGAATCGTGAGAAGCTCCATGTGCTGCAAACATTGGCCACTAGCATCATGCACCGCATGGAGCTTGATCGAAAATCGGCGGAGCTGAAACGCCTCCTGGTGGAGTGGGAATGGATGGAGGATGCCCGTCGCATCGAAACCTCCATTCTCAACGCCGTGGTTGAAGGTACAAGCGACGCCATTTTTGTGAAAGATACCCAAGGTCGTTACCTTAAAGTGAACCCATCGGCGGCCTCCTTGCTGGGCCGCCCTCAAGAGGAGATATTAGGCCGTGATGCCCGGGCCTTCTTCACGGAACAGGAATCGCGCAACCTGATTCAGAGCGATCTTGAGGTGCTACGCTCCGGCCAGACGCGCATGGTTGAAGAGATCATCACCGTGCGCGGAAGCCCCCGCGTCTACCAAACCACAAAAAGCCTTTGCCGTGATGAAAATGGGCGCATTCTTGGCGTCGTAGATATCTCACGCGACATCACAGACCGCAAACGGGCAGAAGAGAGCCTCGAACGTCAACTTCGCCGTCTGGCCGCCCTGCGTTCCATTGAAATGGCCATCAACGCCAGCCTCGACCTACGCATCACACTTGAAATCCTTCTCGACCAGGCCGTCGCCCAATTAGAAGTGGAAGCGGCTGATATCCTCCTCATCAACAGCTATACCCAAACCCTTGAGCTTGCCGCACGTCGTGGTGTTTGCGCTTGGGAGAAACGGGTCGACTCCTGTAGGCTTGGCGAGGGCTTTGCCGGTAGAGCCGCCTTGGAGCATCGAATCGTGAGCGTTCCCGACCTCGAACGCGGTGCGGAGGGCAATCCCTCCCCGCTCTTACGCGCCGGCGCTGTTGGCTACTTCGCCGTCCCTCTAATCGCCCGCAACCACATCCGCGGTGTGCTCCAAATCTACTATCGTGGGCCGCGTGAGTTCGACGGTGAGTGGTTTAACTTCCTAGAAACTCTTACTGAACAGGCCGCCATCGCCATCGAAAACGCCACCCTCTTTGAAGACCTGCAGCGTACCAATCTCGAACTCACACTCGCTTACGATGCCACCATCGAAGGCTGGGCACACGCTCTTGACCTGCGTGACCAAGAGACAGAGGGCCATTCCCGCCGCGTTACCGACCTCACCCTTCGACTGGCACAAGAAGTAGGGCTTAGCAAAAGCGAACTGATGCATGTGCGCCGTGGCGCGCTGTTACACGACATCGGCAAAATGGCCATTCCCGATCGCATTCTCTTTAAACCCGGCCCGCTTGATGAGGCCGAGTGGGAGATCATGCGGCGGCACCCGGTCTATGCCTACGAGATGTTGTCAAAAATTGACTATCTGCGGCCGGCCCTCGACATTCCCTACTGCCACCACGAAAAGTGGGACGGCACAGGCTATCCTCGTGGCTTAAAAGGAGAACAGATCCCCATTGCCGCCCGCATCTTCGCCATCGCCGACGTTTGGGATGCTCTTCTCTCCGATAGGCCCTACCGTAAAGGATGGCCGGAAGAGAAAGTGCGTGCTTATATCCGCTCGGAAGCCGGCAAGCATTTTGACCCGGAGATCACCCGCCTCTTCCTCCGCCTCCAGCTCGAGACCATCGCAGTGTGAGAGGATTTCAATTTGAGATCTAATCTAACCGTCGAAAATCTAGTAAATACTCATAGGTAATCCCCATCGTAATATAGTTGGATGGCCATCCTAAAATCCCAATCCGATTGACGATGTTGGTGCGATCCCAAGTCAGATACCCCTGGCTAAAGCACAGGGGCTTGCGCCTGGTTGGAAGCATGACCCTCCAACCGACACAATAGGGCGTCTGAACATTCGCCCCGTGCCTTGAGGTTTCTCGCCGCATTGAAATCAGCATTCGCCTCAAAGCCACACTGTTGACAGTGGAACTGGCTCTGGCTTTTGCGGTTCTCTCTCGCGCAATGTCCGCATACAGAACAGGTGCGAGAGGTATTGCGCGGGTCTACTAGAACCACAGGCACTCCTGTCGCCTCTGCTTTATAGGCGATAAATTGACGCAGTTGCAGAAAAGCCCAGTTACCGAGGAGCCATCGCATCTCGCGAGAAACCGTTTCTGCTCAAGACAACGGAGGTCTTCCAGAGCGAGTGCCTTTCGCGATTGTACTGCAGTACGAACGAGGGATTTAGAAACCACGTGATTGGTGTTCTTAACAAACCGAGACTGTTTGGCGCGAATCTTCTTCAAATGCCGTTTCGCGCTCTTGGTGCCGCGCTTTTGAAGCAGACTACGGAGGCGCTTGAGACGGCGGCGAACGGCTTTGACGGCTTCGCCCGAATAGGTATTGCCGTTACTATCGGTAGCGAGTTCTACGATGCCCAGGTCAACACCAAGAACCCCTTCGCAAACAGGTTCTGGTGACTCGGCTTCCACCACCACATGCAGGGAAAAGGCACCGTCACGAAAACATAAGTCTGCCGAGCAGGGCTGCCAGTGGGCGTAACGAGTGTAGTAGTCACACAGGCGGAAGGGTACACAAACACGACCTTGTGTGGTGGC
>NZ_DATGLN010000003.1:0-1741 GCF_035294165.1 Chthonomonas sp. | reverse complement strand
CTGACGTTTTGATATAAGGGTTGCCAGGAGAAAAGGAAGGTGGTAGGGTAGAGAAAAAAGGGGGAAGCCAATGAGCCAGGAGGAAGAGAAGGCAGGTGCGCCCAGTGTGATCCAGGAGCGTTTAGCGTGGCAAGTGGCCAGACGAGATGATCGACAGGTGGCCCAGGCACTCTACGCGGGAGAAGAAATCGAGGAGATGCACGAACTGAGGGAGGCGGGCTTGCTCGACGAGTTTTTTGCGTTTTTAGAGGAAAGCGGGATGCTGCGGCTGCTCTCGCAGCAAGAATTGCCTGGGGTGCAACGAGTGGTGATCCCCACGGTGCAGTTTGTGCTGTTGTATCTGCTCAAAGTGCTGGTGGGAGCCGAGTCGATGAATGAACTGCCGCGCGTACTCTTCAGCAACGTGGCGCTGATGGAACTGATCGGCTTTAATGCGCATCAGATCGAGCAGGGCTTCACCAGGCGGGGCGAGAGCCAGCGCAAAAGCAAGAAGAAGCAGGGACCCCTCACGCCGCAGTGTCTAGCCGACAACATCTGTAAACTGAGCCGAGAGCAGATGGAAAGGCGGTTTAATCAGATGGTGCAGCTGCTCGTCAAGCGGGGACTGCTTGCTGGCAAACGGCAGGTGGCTCTCGATGGCTCCCAATTGCCCACTGCGCCCACCTTTGCCGGGGCAGGCAAGCTCAAGCAGACGCGCAGCGTCAAGATCAAAGGGCAAAAGGAACAGGCCACCGAAGAGTACTATGTGTATGGCTTCAAAGTGCTGGTACTCATTGATGTGCCAACCCGATTGCCGCTGGCCATGAAAGTGGTGCCGATTCAGGAGTACGAGGGGCGCTGGCTCGTGCCGCTCTTAGAGCAAGCCCGGCACAATCTGGGCGAGGGAGGGCCCATTGAGAGCATCGTCATTGATCGCGGCTATCTGGATGGGGCCGACTTATGGCAGCTGCACAAGCTCGGAGTGTTCTTTGTGATCAGGAGCAAAGCAGGCATGGCGGTGACGGCGGATGCACAGGCTCTGGCCAAAGGCGAGCGCGCTCAAGTGCGCGAGCTGCGGGTGGGTCATGGGCATGGCAAAGCGGCCAGCGAGGAGGTGCTGCGCACCGAACTGGTGGGCATTGAGGGACTAACGAGCTATGATGCCTATGGGGATTCCGAGCAGACCAAGTTCGCCCATCGCCGTGATTACACGGGCCAGTCCCTCAACGCCGTGGTGGTGCGGCGCTGGAACAATCGGCTGCCCAGTGCCGAGGGTGCGGTCTACTTGACCAATGGCGAAGTCTCCGACCCCTTTGTGCCCTTTGATCGCTATGACGCCCGCTCGGTCATTGAGAATGGCCTCTTCAAAGAGGGCAAGTATCCCTGGCACTTAGGCCGTTTCCCCAAGAAAAGCGAGGCCGCTGTCATCGTGCATGTTCACTTCACCGTGCTGATGATGGCCCTGACGACCGCCTTTCGTTTGTGGCACGCCCAGCCGACTGAGGTAGCCAACCAGCCGTCAAAAGGAGCAGCGAGCCTGAGTACAGCGTTGTTAGGTGGAGAAGGGACCGCTCGTTGGCGTCAGCGACTCAAAGAGGAGAATCGCGACAAAGTGATCATCTTTGTGGGGGCGGCCTATGGCATTTTTCATCTGGCCGAACTCGCTGTGCTGAGCGGTTTACGCCTCCAACGCCTTCCCTCTCCGCTCGGCTCTCGCCAGGACATTCTCCTGCGCTTTGGCATTAGTCCCTGATCCTTATAT
>NZ_DATGLN010000002.1:0-8431 GCF_035294165.1 Chthonomonas sp. | reverse complement strand
CCCGATCCATTCGGCCCCACAATGGCGGTGAGCCCGGGGCCGATCTCGAACTCGGTACGGTCGGCAAAAGTTTTAAAACCGAGTAGCTGAAGCTTTTTGAGTTGCACCTATCTTCCTAACGAGGCGGTGTTCCGTTTGCACTAGATTTTACCTTCTTTCCCTATTTGGCGGAAAATAGGTGGTTGTGGTTAGTTTCTAAAGGAGCGCCTATCGTAGGAAACCACCAATAAGCTTACAGGTCTCCCCTCTCCCAAATTGGGGGAGGGGAGTGGGGGTGGGGGCTTGAAGAGCTGGCGATACGGCCGTCATTTTGAGCCGAAGACAACTGTCATACAACTGTCATTTCGAGCCGAAGGCGAGAAATCTTGTGTTTCCATTGCCACCGGTTCTGAGGGAGAAGGGGAGGGGCTGTAGAGGCTGGCGCTTCTAGAGCCAATTCGTAGAGCAAGCCTATCTTGTTCGCCCCCTATCCCGTCCTTTCCCCCGATTCGGGAGAAAGGGGGCGGTTGTGGCTAGTTTCCGAAGGGAAGATTATCATAGAAAACCGCTGGTAAACTTATTGGTCTCCCCTCTCCCAAATTGGGGGAGGGGCGGGGGGGTGGGGGCGGCATGGAGGGTAAACTAAAAGAACGCCTCTACTTGCTGCAGAAATAGAGAAACCTCTCAACGATTTTTAAGGAGTTTTCAGCCGATGGTCTCTGGTTTTCCGCTACTAAGTTTGATGGTGGGTGGAATCGTTTTGCTTATGGCGCAGATGCCGACCGGCTCTGCAACGCGCCCCTCAGACCCTTTGCAGAAAGAGGAGCGCACCTGTTTCCAGACGGGAGCGCATTGGGACCCTGGGCTGCAGTTGGGTTCCGACTTGGCCCTCTGTTATGGGGTTGGACCCGATATCGGCGTCCGCATTGCGGAGTGGAAAGCGCAGGGCTATCGTGTGGGGGTGATGACGGGCGTGTCGTGGGGGAACTACCAAGACTACCTTTACGGCCGTTTTGATGGCGTTAACCATGTGGATGAGGCGCAGACCGATCGCTACGGGAACGTGATATCCCATGGTGGCGATGTGTACTACATGTGCCCCGGCAAAAACTACGGCAAGTTTCTCTGTTTGGGGGTGCAACGCGCCCTGGATGCCGGCGCCGAGTCGATCTTTTTGGAGGAGCCGGAGTTTTGGGTTCGTGCCGGCTACAGTGCAGGGTTTAAGAGGGAGTGGCAAGACTACTATAAAACCCCTTGGGTGCCTCCACACAGCAGCCCGGACGCCCAGTTTCGCGCTTCCTTGTTGAAGTACTATCTTTATCGTCGCGCTTTGAAACAGATATTCGACTATGTGCACGCCTACAACAGGCGCACCGGCAAGCAGATTAGGTGCTATGTGCCCACGCATAGCCTTATCAACTACGCGCACTGGCGCATTGTAAGCCCCGAATCCAGCCTTCGCTTGGTGGGGGCGGACGGCTACATCGCGCAGGTATGGACGGGGACGGCGCGCACGCCCAATAACTACGACGGGGTGCTGCGCGAGAGAACTTTTGAGACGGCGTTTTTTGAGTACGGCGCCATGATGAACGTGGTGCGGGCCGGCGGGGGGCGCGTATGGTTTTTGAACGACCCGGTGGAGGACGACCCCAACCACTCGTGGGATGACTATCAGAAGAACTGGGAGGCCACCGTGACCGCCTCGCTGATGTGGCCGCAGGTTTGGCGCTATGAGGTGATGCCCTGGCCCGAGCGCGTTTGGCACGGGAAATATCCTCTGCTGTCGGCCCAGCAGAGGCCGGCAGGGCAGCCGGAGGAGCGCGTGCCGATCCCTCAGCCCTATGCCACCGAGTTGCTAACGGTAATCAACGCAATGAACGATATGAAACAGCCCGATGTGCATTGGGATTGTGGCACGCAGGGCCTTGGGGTGATGGTATCGGATACCATGATGTTTGAGCGCGGCGAGCCGGTCTCCTCCGATGACCATCTTGGCTCTTTCTTCGGTTTGGCCTTGCCACTGTTGAAGCGCGGCATGCCGGCCGCTCCGGTGCAGTTAGAGACCTGCGGTCGCAAGGGGGCGCTCAGCCCCTATCGCGTGCTGTTTATGACCTATGAGGGCATGAAGCCCCTCTCTGCCGATGTCCATGAGGCGCTTGCCAAGTGGGTTCAGTCGGGGGGAGTGCTGGTCTTCGTGGACAACGACGACGACCCTTACAATGCCATTCACTTTTGGTGGAACGAGGGCGGGCTGCATTATGCGACCCCGCGTGAGGCGCTTTTCGACCGGCTTGGGGTCTCCTATAAGGGAGTGTCCGACACGGTGCTTGCAGACCCGCAGCTCACACCCGTTCGCCATGTAGGGAAGGGGGCGTTGATCTGGTGGCGTCAAAGCCCGGCGGCGCTGACCCATTCGGCGGACGGCAGTGCGCGTTTCCAGGTGGTGCTAGAGCGCGCCTGCAAGGCAGCCCATTTGGCCTATCGTGCCACGAACTACATTGTGTTGCGGCGAGGGCCGTATGTGGTGGCGGCGGGGCTAGACGAGTCGCTACCGGAACCGCCGCATGTGCTGGAGGGGCATTTCCTCGATCTTTTCGACCCCCATCTGGCCTTGGTGAACAGGGTGGTGTTGACGCCGGGCAGTCGGCATCTGCTGTTGGATGTGGATCGCGCGGGGCAAGGCACGTCCGGCCCGAAGGTCCTTGCCGGGGCCTGCAAAATATTGGGTGCCGGTGAGGCGGAGGGGTGGTTTCACTTTTATGCGGAAGGGCCGGAGGGCACCACTGCGGTCGTTTGTGTGCGATTCCCTCACCGCCCCAAGCAGATAGTCGTGGACGGTCAGCCGCTGTCTGAGAGCGATTGGGCATGGGAGCCGACGCTTCATCTCCTTCATCTGCGCTTCCCCAACGCCGCCGAGGGGCATGTGGTGAAGGTGAAGCTGTAGGCCTGTGCTGCCTTCCTTAGGCGGCGGTGCCTTGCCGGCGATTTCCCTACATGGGCTTTGTGGGGAACCCCGCTCATCATCAGATGAGCGGGGAGCCATTTCAGACTAGTTCGATGGTAGCGGTGTGGGCGATATGGGCGGAGGAGTTACCGACCATAAGCGTGACGGTGCCGGGCTGCAGCACGAATTTAGACTGAGCGACATCCCAATACCAGAGTGCGGGCGATTCGTAGGGAAGGCGCAACTCCACGCGCTTGGTCTCTCCCGGGCGCAACTCCACCCGCTTGAAGTCCACTAACTGTTTGTTGGGCCGCTTCACGGGCGATTTGGGCGGTCGAACGTAGAGCTGTACCACCTCGGTGCCTGCCCGCTTGCCGGTGTTGGTAACCTCTACCGATACGGTGATGGAGCCACCTGAGGTGAGGCGGGGATGGGACACCTGGACGTTGCCGATTTGGAAGGTGGTATAGCTGAGTCCGTAGCCGAAGGGGTAGAGCGGCTCGCCCTCAAAGTACATGTAGGTGCGCTTGGTGATGTCGAAGTCGTGGAAGTCGGGCAGGTCTTCCACGCTTTTGTACCAAGTGGTGGCGAGCTTGCCGCTGGGGTTGTAGTTGCCGAAGAGCACGTCCGCAATGGCCGTGCCTTGGGCCTGGCCGGCAAAGATGGCTGCCACAATGGCCGGCAGGTTCTCCTGCTCCCAGGTAACCGCCACAGGGGCATTGGTAGAGAGGATGAGAATGGTCTTCGGGTTGGCCTGGTAGACCGCCTGAATGAGGTCGTGCTGTGCTCCGGTGAGGCGAATATCGTCTCGGTCGTGCCCCTCGGCATCTACCTCCTGGTTCACGCCGGCCACAACGATGGCCACATCGGCCTGACGTGCGGCTTCAACGGCCTCTTGGAACATGGCGTCGTTGCGAGGGCCGGTGATGGTGCAGCCCTGATGGTAGGTAAGGGCGATGCCGTTGGGATTGTGGATTTCCGGCGGAGAGGGCGGGTTGAGCCGGTACCACGCCACGTTTAGCAGATAGCCATCGCCGCCCTTAAAGAGGAAGAAGAGCTTGTGGCTGCCTGTAACCCCATTGGTAGGCGCCTTAAGGCTAATCCAGTTTTGCCAGCCGCCGGTGTGCGGCACCTTGAGGGAGCAGAGTAGGGGGCCGTTGAGGCGGTCGAGATGTATCTCGATGGTGCCGCCTTGGGTGTCGCTGGCGACCCGAACCTCGATCTCGTTTTTGCCGGTGAAGTTGGCGGCGGGAAACTCCACCCATGAGCCGTTTTTGATGAAGCCGATGTCGGTACCTCCCTGCTCGACAGAGGATTCGAGCTGAGGCCCTCCTTCGAGGCGAACGGCTTGATAGGCAAAAACCTCATCGAAATGGATGCCGATGCCGAGGGCTTGCGCGATGCCGCTGAGAGGAGAGATGCGAAGGAAGGGCGCGCCGCTGTAACCACCCAAGTGGGCGATAGCCGCCGTAGGCCCGATAACCGCCACCGACTTTAGGGCGGATTTGTTCAACGGAAGGATGCCGTCGTTTTTGAGGAGCACGATGGATTGACGAGCAGCTTCGAGGGCGAGGGCACGGTGCTTAGGCGAGTCCACCACGCTGAAGGGAATTTTGTTGTAGGGGCATTTCGGCTCGGGGTCGAGGTCGCCGAAAAGAAAGCGGGCTGTGAGGAGGCGCGTGACGGCTTTGTCGAGGTCGCTCTCCTCGAGCAGGTGCTGGTCGAAAGCCTCACCGAGATGGCGCGGATAGGTATCGCCGCAATCGAGATCGCAGCCGGCTTTGATGCCCATGGCGCAGGCCTCCGCCAACGAAGAGGCGTAGTGATGGGGGTCGTAAATGTTGTAGATGGCGTCGCAGTCGGAGGTAACATAGCCTTTAAAGCCCCAGCGGTCGCGCAGAATGCCGGTGAGGAGGTTCTTATCGGCACAGCAGGGAATGCCGTTGACTGCATTGTAGGCGCCCATTACGGAGAACACCTTGCCATCCACCACGCAGGCGTAGAAGGGGCGGGCGTAGTACTCCCAGAAACTGCGGGGGTCTACCGTTTCCGATACGGCGGTGCGGTCGTTGTCGGTTTCGTTGGCAATGTAGTGTTTGGCGCAGGCCACGGTTTTGAGGTAGTTGGGGTCATCGCCCTGCATGCCACGAACCGCCTGCACCGCCATGAGGCTCATGAGATGGGGGTCTTCCCCTAACGTTTCCTCAATGCGCCCCCAGCGGGGGTCTTTGGCCGTGTTGACGGTTTGTGGAGAGTAGTAGGCCAGGCCAATGCCGTCGCGATTATGGTAGGCGCGGGCCTCATCGGAGACCGCCATATAGACTTGGTACTGCAGTTCGGGATTCCAGGTGTTGGCGAGGGCGAGCGGGAGGGGGAAAGAGGTGACGGGGCCGCCCCGAACGAGGCCGTGAAGGGCTTCGCCGGAGTAGTAGTTATAGGCCGGCAGGCCTAAGCGCGGAATGGCCGGCACATTGTTGCCCACCTGGCTTATTTTCTCCTCGCGCGTCATCTGGGCCACCAGGGCGGCGGCCTGTTTTTGTGCCCACTCGAATCGCTGCCGGCGTATGCCGTAAACTAGGTCTTTTTCTCTAACGCTTTGCGCGAAGGCCAGCAGGTCGCCGTCAGGAAGGCTAATGGTTGCGAGCAGGGTTGCGGCTCCAAGTGTGAGGAAATCGCGTCGGTTCACCTTGAGAGAACGCTTTGTTTTGCCCATGACTTTCTCCTTAAAACAGTTTGGCAATGTAGAGTTCGCTTGCACACATCAAAATTCCCTGTTTTGGCGCTCGATTCCTGCCTATCGGTGCACTGTTTTGATGAACAATGGTTTGGTATGCTTAAGTAATCGAAGAATGAGAGATGAGATAATAAAGCCCTAAGTGGGCTACAACCGTTTTATTCTGCCGTAGTATTGACAAATACCCCGCGTGAGGTAGGATAAAGAGACACCTCGAATGCATACGCGCCTAGGTGCTGGAAAGGAATTCGTGGATGCACAAAACATCTCCCTTTGAACTATTCCCCCTCCTTTGGTTGCTTCTCATGCTTTGCTGCCCACTCGTAGCAAAAGCGGAAGGTCTGACGATCTCGCAGGCGTTTACTCTAGGCCCCGTAGGCCATTACGGGCGCTCGATCGTGCATACGGATGCGCTCGAATCGGAGATCGTGGCCGGTAAGCCGGTAAAGCCGACGGCAGGCGAGACCGTCACTTTGCCGGATGGCTCGGTGAAGGTTTGGCAGCAGGCCTCGGTAGACGAGAGGGGCACTCTGTCTCGAAAAGGACTTCGAGGCGGCTATGCCGACCTCGTGGTGGAGTGCCAAAAACCTCAAATCGCTATCCTTTCGGCAACGGGCGACGCCATGGTCTATGTGAACGGCGTTCCTTTTCCAGGGGATCCCTACGAGAGCGGGATCGTTCATTTACCGGTTGCGCTGCAGCGCGGCAGAAACGACCTTCTCTTCCTTTGCACAAGCGACACGCTGAAGGTTCAGCTTACGCCGCCTCGTTCGGCGGTGATGCTCGATCCCTCCGACGCCACCTTACCCGATCTCCTTGTCGGGCACAAAGCCGCGGTATGGGGCGCTTTGGTGTTGCAGAATGCGACCGAGCAGGAGCGAAAGGGCCTTCGGTTAGTCGTTGCTGTAGGGCGTGGAAAAGCCGTTGAGACGATGGTGCCCATACTCTCGCCGTTAAGCGTGCGCAAAGTAGGGTTTCGCATCGGGGCGTCGGCGTTTGCAAAGGAGGGCAACGTGCCGTTAAAGGTGATGTTGCTGGCAGAAGATGGCCACACGGTGTTGGATAAAACGACACTTGCTCTGCGGGTACGTCAGCCCCATCAAACCTATAAGGTCACCTTTCGCAGCGGCATAGACGGCAGCGTGCAGTACTACGCCGTTAACCCCGCGAACCCTCTGCCGGGACCGAAAGCTTTGCCGGCGTTGGTGTTGACTTTACATGGGGCCGGCGTGGAGGCGATTGGGCAGGCGGACGCCTACGAGTCGAAACCATGGGCGACGTTGGTGGCACCCACGAACCGCCGCCCGTTCGGCTTTGATTGGGAGGATTGGGGGCGTATGGATGCGCTGGAGGTGTTGGCCGATGCGGAGCGCACGCTGCCGTACGACCCGGAGCGGGTCTATTTAACGGGGCACTCTATGGGCGGGCACGGCACGTGGCAGATCGGCGCCTGGTTCCCGGAAAAGTTTGCCGCCATAGGGCCTTGTTCGGGATGGTGCAGCTTTTTCAGCTACGTGCATCTGCCGCGCTATCCAAACGAGAACCCTATCGGCGCTATGCTGAACCGTGCCAATAACGTAAGCGACACGCTGTTACTGGGCCATAACTACGCTCAGGAGGGCGTCTATATTCTACACGGTGCAGATGATACGACGGTGCCGGTAACTGAGGCGCGGGATATGGTGAAGTACCTCGCTACATTTCATAAAGACTTCCGCTACCATGAGCAGCCAGGGGTGGGGCACTGGTGGGATATTTCGCCGGAGCCGGGGGCCGACTGTGAGGATTGGGCGCCTTTGTTCGACTTTTTTGCCCATCATGCGCTGCCACCGGTAGATGGGGTGAGGCGCATCTCGTTCACCACTCTAAACCCGGGCATTTCGTCTCGGGATGAATGGCTGGCTATCGAGCAGCAGCAGCACGCCCTACAGCCGTCTTCGGTGCAGATGTTGGTGAACCCCGGCCTGCGGCAGTTTGTGGGGACAACCGACAACGTGGCCTGCCTCTGTTTGGCGCTTGACCGGGTTCTGACTCCTGGCAAAGCGGTGATGGTGGAGCTGGATGATCAAAAGCTCGAATCGATTCCGTGGCCGTCGGGCGGCACGCTTTTCCTTTATCGTGCCGCAACCCGATGGCGTGTTGGAGGGGCGCCGAGGCTTGCCGACAAAAATCCTCTGCGTTATGGGCCTTTTAAGGAGGTCTTCGATCACAACATGGTTTTCGTTTACGGCACACACGGAACGCCGGCGGAGAACGCTTCGCTTTATGCCAAAGCGCGATTTGATGCGGAAACGTTTTGGTATCGCGGCAATGGATCGGTGGACGTGGTACCGGACACGGAGTTTCATCCCTCTGTCGAGCCGAACCGCAGCGTGATTCTGTATGGGAACGCGCAGACCAATGGCGCCTGGCAGGCGCTTTTGGGGGATAGCCCTCTACAGGTAACCGAGGGCGAGGTGCGCATGGAAGGGCATGTCTGGAGAGGCGATGATCTGGCCTGTCTGTTTGTGCGACCGCGTCCCGGCAGCGCGGTGGCCTCGGTGGCGGCTGTTGCTGCCACCGGCCCTGTGGGCTTGCGGCTTTTGCAGCGACTGCCTGTTTTTCTTTCCGGGGTTGCCTGGCCGGATGCCACGGTGCTGAGCGCACAGATGCTAACAAAGGGCTTGGAAGGCATTTTGGCAGCAGGCTTTTTCGGTAACGACTGGGGCGTTGCCGATGGGGACTGGGCTTTCGGCACTATGGAAGGCACAAAAGGCGTTATCGGGGAGCGGTGA
>NZ_DATGLN010000001.1:0-1062 GCF_035294165.1 Chthonomonas sp. | reverse complement strand
ATCGGTGTTGCCGTTGTCGGCGTTCCACCAACGAAGACGTTGGGCGGAACTAGAGGAGATAAAGCGATGCCCATCCGGTAGAACGGCGAGGCCAACAACCCCATCCTCCGGCCCGCCGTACAGATGGTCTAACTTGCCGGTGTTCAGATCGTAGCGGCGGATGTTGTGGTCCATGCTGGCCGCATAGAGATAGCGTCCATCCGGTGAAAAGCGCACTTTGGTCACAGGGTCACCCGCATCGGAGAAGGTTTTAATTAGAATGCCGGATGTCCAGTCGTAGACCCGCACATCATGGCGTTGGGTTCCTATGGCCAGGCGGTTGCCGTCGAGGCTAAAGGCGAGACTTGTGATCTGATCTGGCTCTTGTTGAAAACGGTTTTGGGTGGGCTGCTCGGTTTCTAGGTCAAAGATGCGCACCTCGCCGATCATACCGGAGATGCCATCGGCCACGGCGAGGAACTTGCCGGAAGGATGGAAAGCCAGGGAGAGCACCTGCCCGGAAAGCCCGCGCAGACAGCCCAAAGGTTTGGCGTTACTGACATCCCAGAGCACAACGGCGCGATAGGTGCCGATGGCCAATGTTTTACCGTCGTTGCTAAAAGCGAGCGCTCCGATGGGAGGAAGGGGCCCCACATGCAGGGCGTATTCCAAAGTTTCGTTTTTATCTTGCGTCTGCAGGGGGATCGGCGGCTTGATGTGCGTTGGCAGATAGGTGAAGAGGCGCATCGGAGCCGAGGGCAAGGGGCGTAGTGCAAATGCCGCCTTCACATTTTGTACCGAGGAGGTGGCTTTCACCGCCCCTAAGGGAGCGCCGGCATTGATCCATCGCACGATAAGGGCTATTTGATTGGGAGGCAGCGGAGGGCCGCCTTTGGGCATCAATAGGGTAGGGCTTGTGGCTTTAATACGCCGAACGATGGCGCTCTGCGCAGCCTTGAACGGAATGAGGATAGCATGAGGTTTTCCAACGACCACCCCTTTACGAATGGCCTCATAACTATCGAGTGCCAGGCCCCCCGAGATGGAAACGTCTTTGATGTTTTGCTGGCTATGGCAAACGAT